>NZ_FCNU01000018.1 GCF_001545115.1 Candidatus Protochlamydia phocaeensis | reverse complement strand
TCGTTTCTTTAATTGCTAAGCCTTGGTTATAGCATTCATAAACTAAAAGACCATTTTTTATGATAGGATTTTCTAATAAGTTCATTTGAAATTGCTTCTCCGTATTAAAAATAAGTTCGGGGAAAAATAATCTTCTTTATGAAGGTTGATGTCAATAAATATTGAAAGGTCTTGTTGCGTTAAAATCTTTATTTTTCTCATTTCTAGAGAGTGGATTGAAAATTCTGGTACGCTTCTTGCAAAGTAATTAGTGTGCTTTGGAGGTTAATATGACTAAGAAAGATCTTCAGAAAGAAATTGCTCGATTAGAAACTTTAAATGACCACTTATTAACAGAGTTAGGCTATATCGATCAATTGATGCGTTTAGTAGGTTTCAAAGATGGTGTTGAAACAGTCAAAGTTACCGCTTTAGAGTTATGCGAAATGGAAAATGAAAATTTAGATCAGTAAATTAGAAGATCATTTTTTTAGACGTTTTTTCATTTCTTTTCCGGGGGAAAATTTAACAGCTAAGTGAGCAGGAATAACAATGGGAACATCGGCTTTTTTGGGGTTCCTGCCAATTTTTTGCTTTCTTTTAATTACTTCAAAAATGCCAAAGTCTCTAAATTCTAAGCGTTCACCTTTAGCTAAAGTTTGTATAATTTTATCTAGAAAAGCTTGAATGACTTGACGGACGTCATTGGGATGAATTTGTTTATCCGCTGCAATGCCGTTAATCAGAGTCTTTTTAGTGTTTGTAGCAGTTTTTTTAATGATTTCTTGTGACATAAGAAAGCTTTTTGATGGTTTTAAAGTTTAAAATAATTAAAGCAAAAAAAGAGAAAGCAGCATTATAGCTTGAAGCAGATAAGCCGAATAATTTCCAACTAATATTAGAGCAAGAAATTTTTGGCTGATCTAAAATTTCCATAAAATCTTCTATGCTAGTAATCTGTTGAGTAATTGCACAACGATCTGCAAGTAATCCGAATTGTACTAAGGCATGATAGCTAGCTACTCCAAATCCAATCAGAAAAAATAAAGAGATTGTATTGCGAATTGAGAAATTTAATTGTTGAATTAAACCAAGAGGAGAGATTGCAAATATCAAAATATAAACATAGCGCTGCCATTTACATAAATCGCAAGGCTCAACTTTTGCTATGAATTGCTGATAGAGTGAAAACATCAAAACTAAAGCAGAAATTATCCATAAGACAAGTAAAGTCTTATCAAAATTCCATTTTGATGTTTGATTTAAGGAAACTATAACCATGATATTTAATTGGCTATTTCCTCAATCTTATACTTGCTATTTTTCAATAAGGCTTCGATTTCTGATTTTTGCCCTTTACCATAGTATTCTTTTCTAAAGCGATTCCAAGAAAATTTATTTTCTTTCAATTTTTGCTTTATCTCTATACCTGGATCTTCTAAAAAGCATATGCTATAAACTTGATCAAAATGTTTAGATTGTGTTTTCGAAAATTCTTCTGCTAGATCTTTCCATTGTTTGAGTTTGCCATCGTTAGTATGTTTGGATATTTCAAGGAATGCTCCAAGCAATGCTTGCTCATCTAATTGGTCGATATTTGCTTTATAAGCTAACATTCCTATATCTTTGAATTTAGCAGCCCTTTTCTTTTTCTCTTGTGCCAATAAAAGCTTTTTTTTAAGCAAATTTTTCTCAATCTGTTCATCAACTTTTTTTTTCTTTTCTTCCAATTTGTTGAGCATAAGTTCCCTCGTGATCAAATTCAAATACTATGTTTCCTCGGATATTTCATATCCTAGCCAACAACAAAATTCGAGTAAACAAAAAAATATAAATTTGCAAAAAAATTAAGATGAGCAAAATGAAGATAAGAATTAAAAAGTATACGCAATAAGCAAACTATCGTTTGCATGCTTAAAGATATTCTCAAAGTACTGTACTACAAATTTTTATGAAAAATTCAGAAAATTCATTTGACAACAGAAAGATTTTAAACTAATTTTTTCTTTAATTGAGGTTGCGATGGCCATAGGATTTGCAAGACTAGAGTTTATTCAGAGATCATCTGGAAAAACAGCCTGCGTCAAAGCAGCTTACAATGCTAGAGAAAGAGTTTACTTTGAAGGAACAGCATTTGCAGAGTCAAAGACCTACGATTGGTCTAATAAAGAAAAGCCTGCTTATCATGATGTTTTGTTGCCTGATAACGTAGATCATTCTTTCAAATCAATTGAATTTTTATGGAATCGAGCTGAGCAAAAAGAAACACGCATTAATTCCATAGTAGCAATGGAAATGGTGCTAGCATTGCCAGATGATCAGGTCATTTCATTAGATGATAAAATTGAATTAGCTAAATTTTTTATAGATGAGCACTTTGTTAAAAAAGGATTAGCCGCTCAACTCGATATCCATAAGCCAGATCGAGTCATTTCTCTTTCTCCTCAAACAGGTGAAATCGAGAATTTAGAGCATAATTGGCATGCGCATATTTTGATCACTACACGACGGTTTAAAGAAAATGGGCTAGAATTTGAAGACCATAAAGCACGCGATTTAATGAATGACATGAGAGGCGGGCATGTTAATTTTGGTCCAAATTGGGGAAAAATTTGGGGTCAGCATCAGAATTTTTTTTTTTAAACCAAAGGATTAGATCTTCGCGTAGATGAAAATGGAGTGATTTCACAAAAGCATTTGGGCCCAGTTCGGGTGAGAGGGCGAGCATTTGCTCTTGAAGAAGAAAACCAACTTCTTTCTTCTCTTAATCAATTCGAATCAAAAGATCCCGAAAAGATTTTATCCAAAATAACGGAAACAAGAAGCGTCTTTACCATTCAAGATGTTGAATCATTTCTACAAAAACATATTGAATCTGATTTAATCGATGAGGTGCGAGAGAGATTTTGGAAGCAGGAAAAAATTATCCAATTGGTAGATCCAAAAATCAGACAGGCAGTAGATAAATTTTCAACGTTTGAAGTTTTAGAAGAAGAAAAGCAGATCCTCCGTTTGGCAGATAAAATTCATCAAGCATCGGCTTTTAAAATAAAAACCAAGACTTTAGAAAATAACTCCTTAGAATTAAATACAGAACAAAAACGTGCTTTTGAAAATATTATCCAAGGACAAAGACTAAGCTGCATTGAAGGACACGCAGGAACTGGAAAAAGCTATCTTTTATCTTCTTTGCGGGAAGCTTATGCTAGCCAAGGATATACAGTCAGAGCTTTTGGACCAGACAATGCGACCGCAGAAGTATTAAAAGAAAAAGGTTTTTCAACATCTGAAAATATCTATCGCTTTCTATTTTCTCTCCATCATGGAAAAAGAGAAATTGCCCAGGGAAAAGAAGTTTGGATTCTAGATGAATCTTCAAAACTTGGTAATCGTCCGTTACTTGAATTTCTCAAAGAAGCAGAAAAGAATCAAGTTCAGCTTATTTTTTCCGGCTGTTCATCCCAACTTCCTTCTGTGGAAAGAGGAGGATTTTTCAAAACATTTTGCGAGCGCTTTGAAGCGGAAGAGCTAATCGAAATTCAAAGACAAAAACAGATAGAACATCGCCAAATGGCGAAAAATTTAGCACATGGGAATATGGCCGTTGCCATTGATCACTTAGCTAAGTTACAGGGATTAAAGTGGAGCGAAACAAAAGAAGAGTCCATCGAAAAGTTAATCAAAAGCTGGGCAGCTGATCAGGCAGCCTTCCCAAAAAGTTCTTATCTTATTTTAGCACATACAAATGCGGAAGTTCGCATTCTCAATGAAATGGCGCGGCTTTACCGTCGAGAAAAAGGTGAATTGGGAGAAGCCGAATATGTCTGCAAAGCACAAGAGGGGAAAAAAATTATCGTCAACGTAGGAGATAAGATTGAATTCCGAAAAAATGATAATGAGCTTGGTGTTAAAAATGGAATGATAGGGACACTAGTAGAAGCCTCAAAAGAACAATTCATTGTGGCCCTTCAAGATCAAGGCAGAAAAATTTCATTTAATCCAGAGACCTATACAGGATTTCAATTAGGGTATGCGACAACTTATAATCGCTCACAGGGACAAACAGTAGATAGGGCCTATGTCCTGCATTCGCTTCAGATGAATAAAGAAAAATTCTATGTGACCCTGACAAGACATTGCCACAAAGTGAATCTATACGCTTCGAAGAATGATGTTTCCAGCATTGCAGATCTTAAGCGACAAGCTTTTCGCAAAAACCCCAGAGAAAATACTTTAGCCTATACCACCGAAGGCCAGCTTAAACAGCAAGAAACTAACCTTGAGCGAGCAAATACGATTGAACAGTTAAAAGAATCTACCTCGATTCTAAAAAAGGTAAAAGGATATGCGCTAAACGCTTGGGATAACGTGATTGGAAGGGTGCAAGAGCATAGGCAGCATTCCAAAGATCTTCTTCCTAGCCAAACGTTCTTTAATCCCCATTTGAAAGAAGAAGTGATTAAAGGTCAGGTGATTCAAATTCAGGATCACCATTTTGACTACAACATCAATAAGCAAGAAATCCAACATACATTTACCAAAATTTTGGAGAAAGCAGAAGCTTTTTCTGCACTCTCTTTAGCCAAGAGAAATCCATCGAATTGGAGCCAATTAACCGAGCAAAATAAAGCACTTCTAGAAAAGTACTATCAAAGTGTGAATGAGTCTTCTTCACTCTATGTGGTGGTCAAATCGGAAGCTGGAAGTAAAGATTTTAAACAGTCCCCTCATTTCAAAGATTGGCAAGTTGCATGTGCAGTAAGAAATGCCCATGCTTGTGAAGTGCTAAAAAGCTGTCCTAAGGCTTTTATTCTCGAAGCGATAGGAAAAGAAGCTTTTGGCGTATTGCAGGAAAGAGCATTTAAGCACGATAGTATTCAACATGCATCTCAAACGGATCTAACGAAGCAATTAAAAGAGCGCTTAGATACTTTGCTCTTTCGGCTATTCCCCGATGGTCCAACTGGACGTGATCATAAAGGTTTGAGATTTGGATCGAAAGGATCTTTATCTGTTGTTTGCAGGGGAGAGCAAGCAGGTTATTTCTATGACTTTGAGAAAGGAGAGGGAGGAGGACCTCTTAAGCTTGTTCAAAACACCCTTAATCTTAGTCCAGATGAAGCAAAGGACTGGGCAAGAGGATTTTTGGAACAGAAAGAGCTTAAAATCCCTTCTCATTTTAATTTTAAACAATCTTCTAAACCGCTTGATGAGTGGAAAAGTTTAAAGCCAGATCCCAATCATCCAGCTCCTCATTTGGAGCACCTTTCAAAGGAATTCAGCCATAAATACAATGAAGTGACCAGGCATGCTTACTGCGATGAAAAAGGAGGATTGTTATTTTATGTTTTGCGACTAGTTGAAAAAGACAATCCATCAAAGAAAATTACACCACCTCTTAGCTATGGACAATGGCAGGGTGCTGACAAAGCAACTTGGAGCCTGAAAAACTACAAGAGTGAGAATCGGCCTCTCTACCATCTGAACTTACTCAGTCAAAATCCCTTAGCTAAAGTTTTAATCGTTGAAGGCGAGAAAACAGCCGATGCTGCGCAAACATTGTTTGCTGATAAAAACATGATTTGTGTGACGTGGCAAGGAGGCGCATCAGCCGTTAATAAAACGGATTGGACCGCTCTTTACGGCAAAGAAGTTATCATTTGGTCCGATAATGATGAAGCAGGCTTTAAAGCATCGAAAGATCTTTGTAGAGAATTGAGAAAAGTAGGTATCAAATCTTTGAGTGTAGTCAACCAGCAGGAATTAATTAAAAGCTTCCCTCAAAAATGGGATTTAGCAGATTCGCTTCCCGCTAACAAGAAAGTCCAAGACCTTAAAGATCTGATCATCATGGCTCATGAAAAAACCATTGGCATAGATGGGATTTCCTCTTTATGCACCATAAACGATATATCAAAGATTGAGACAAAAGAGATACTTTGGCGAATAGAAGAAAGATTATGGCCAACTCTCGAGGAAAAATATGGTGGTCGGATATGGGAAACTAAGCAAGAAATTATTAATGAAGTAAGCCGATTATCTTCACAGCAAGTTCATTTAAAACAGACTATTCAGAAGGATTATCAATTGAGTTC
>NZ_FCNU01000017.1 GCF_001545115.1 Candidatus Protochlamydia phocaeensis | reverse complement strand
GCTCAGAGTTACAGCTTGGACAATTTAGATTCATTTTCATTTCCTTGATAAATTTTCTATCTAGGAAAGCTGGTATTTGTTCTTATTTCAAGCTCTTTTTAGCATTACTTGTTGGGAACTACCAAAATAAATTATTTTTTAATTAAATTAAATTTTAAATGACAATAATATTGTTAACAAATATTATTATGTTTTAAGAATATAGATGACTACTACTGTTTATATATAAATATTTATTTAAGAAAGATCTTTATAATAATAAGGGATCTAAGAGAGTGTATTAAAATCGCTAATGACCTAGATTCAAGAGTATTATTCTCTATGGACGAATCCGCATATGGGCCATTACAAATTCAACAAGTTCTGTCGCGTCATCTTAATAGAATATTTACATGTAGAAGCTATAGTGTTGGCCAATTAGTCAATTCATTTTTCATATTATGGATAAACATCAATCTTTTAAAAATCCTACTCAGGTTTTGCAAGAAGCCATTGAGAAGCTAGATGTGTTTACTCAGCCGGAAGCCTCGCGTTTAGAAGTGGGACAAGATGGAATGCTTGTTGCAAAAAAGACGACGGCCTTGGATC
Organism: Candidatus Protochlamydia phocaeensis; assembly: GCF_001545115.1. NCBI lineage: Bacteria > Pseudomonadati > Chlamydiota > Chlamydiia > Parachlamydiales > Parachlamydiaceae > Candidatus Protochlamydia > Candidatus Protochlamydia phocaeensis. The sequence continues at coordinate 85,839 of NZ_FCNU01000017.1, read as the reverse complement.
GAGTGATTGGATTGGCGCGTTGTTATATCAGTCCGCTTTTCTCTGAGCAAGCCCGTTTAGAGCAAGAAAAAAAATTAAGTCAAATTAAGCAAGAAATTCTTCAAGCGCGCGATATTCTTAAAAGCCATTCTTCTTTAATTGAAAGGCTGAAAGAAGGGGATAGCGCTCAGCAAAAACTTGCTCAATCGGCGCTAGAGGCTATTTATCGCTATAATGCACTTGTTGTAAGTGATTATTCTTTATGGGCATCAAAATATGATTTCTATAATTATGAACGCAATCAACTGCTGCTCGATGAAGAAATTAAAGGCCAGACAATTGAGCTTCCCCACACCTTCTCCGTTAAATATGATTCTCACCCCAATGACTATGCCGCCCAAAAGACATTTAAAGAGCTCCGTACAACGTTCTTGCAAGGGGCTGATAAAAAGAAATATGCCTCGATAAGCTCGACGCATAAAAAGACTGCTCAGTTTATGACCGACACCTTTCGCATGAAAGCAATCCGCATGGTTCAATCCCATCTTTTCCAACAAAGCACCCTTGCCGAAGTGTTAAGCTTGATCAAGCAAGCGCCCATTGAAATGGAAGAGAGCCATAACTTGATTGCTATGCGCCAACTATTAGAAATTGGCCCCGGAGCTGTCATCACCCTTATAGGAGCATTTAAGCGTCCTTCTCCCGATTCTAAATTTATGAGCATGCCTATTTTGGATAGCTTCCGCTTAGCTTCGGAAACCACGCATGCAGGCTTCCCTTATCCTTCCCAACATACGGGATGGGCCCTCACAGAAACTTTGACCGAAGCCAATCCTTTGAGGACAGAGCAAGCCGCGCTTTTTCAACAAGTCGATCAAAGAAGGAAACGCCTTGCCTCGCTCCTTTTATTTGATACAAGCTATATTAATCGTTCCAGACAGCTATTTCGCCTAAGACGGGAAGCTTTCGATCAAAATCGAGAACTGTTTATTAATCTTCATCGCCGACTGCATGAAACTATCCTGTCAAATCATGCCCCTTCTTGCAACTTAAATGCCTTAGATGACTTCTACAACCATGTATCTAACTCTTCATCTCCTTTTGATGTCTTTAACGATACCCAGCAACGCCTCTTAGACTTATTTATCAAAAAACCAGCTAAACAACTTGAAGAAGAATGGCTTGAAGGGGAAGCCTCTCCACTCCGCATAGGAACACATCAAGAAAAGTTCCAAACGGCGCTGCATCGCCTGCAAGAAAGTCAGTCTAAAGCGCTTGCGCTATTGGATTCGGACCATCCCATGACTTCCTACTTAAGAGTGATGGGTCCCTTATTGGGGGATTCTTCTCAAAGTATTATTCTTCAATACTTGTCCGAAAAGATCGGATTCGCTCCTCCTATGCTCAACGATTTTGAAAGGAAAATCCAAGTCTGCGCTTTTCAACAGCTTCTTTTTTTCTTAGGCCAGTTTGAAGACAGCAAGGAGATATGGACTCGAGAAGAAATAAAGGGTGATCTCCTAAAAAAATATGAAATGGACATAAAAATTTTTGCTTGCTCTTCTGTAGAAGAGTTAAATATCTTTTCCTCGGATCTGACAAATGAATTAGAAGTTTATTTTAATTCACGCTTCTATACACAGCCACGTAAAAATCCCTTTAAGCCTCTTCTTGAAATAGATAATTAGCAAGTCGGCGACAAGCCTCTTAGAGGGGTATTAAAACCGCTAATGACCGAGATTCGCATTCTTTCCCTCTAGGAAGTGATACGAGAGAAAAATAATCTCAACTATCGATTATTATAGGTTTAATACATCCTCTGAAAGAGATTTATTCAAACTAATTCAAATTGACAGGTAAAATTTCTTAGATTATCTTTCCATGCTTAATCAAGTCTCTACTTATCTTTAATTGAGGATAAAAACAATAGCGATTTCTAGGAATCCAACCAAAGGTCATTCTATTCTTATTTAAAAATCGGAAATAGTTTTTTTGCTTTCAAATTAAAAATTTTGAATTTCAATCATCAAATTTGATGATTTACAAATCAATTTTATTGATAATTGACAAATCAATAAAATTGACGTTTAAACCTGCAAATTATTACAGAATTTGAAAATAACCTTTAATTCCTGGCTTATGTTAATTCAGCCCTTTAAACGCCAAACATTTACATTAAAGGTTTAAATTTTATGCCCTTTTCGAATAAGAGAACCTCTTCTTTTTCTTTACAGGCTCCAGCTTCCCATTTAAGGCTTGCTTCCTTTTATTCGCCTCCTCTTATTTTGGAAGACGTAGAAAACCCGTCTGGCCTTCTACAAAAAACAACGATTTTGGCTTCGGATCATTTGCAGTCAAATGAGGCCTTTTTGACGCAATTCGACAGGGATAAAAATAATACTCAACGTCTTTTGGCCCACTATCAAATTAAGTGCCTAGAAGTTAAAAACCGCCTTCTTGATCTAAGAGGAATTACCGCCTCTAAAAAGAGATTTTATATTCTTACTTATATTATTCAGCTGGTTTATCAAATATATTATAGCTCCGATATTAAGCGCGAAAAGCAGAAATTGAAAGAATTAAAAGGAGAAATCCAGCATTTGACCCAGCAGCTTGAAGAGCTTCAAGAACAAGAAGTCATAGAAAGAGCTCAACAAGGATTGCTGGATTGCCAAGAACAGGGGGCGGCTTTCCAGTTCGAACAGGATTTAGCGTTAAAAGAACTTGAACCAACAAAAGAATTTAATATTTACGACGACGGCGACGTCCTCGAATTAAATGAGCAGACTATACGTTCATCTTCCTCTGCAAGCGAATTAAAGAGTTTTAAAAGCGATGAAAAGCTCGATTGGGCCAAGGCGCTGATTCAGCAAAAAGACAACGTCCACTTGTCTTTGCTTATTTCGACCTTGGATTCTCTTTTCTTAAAAGATCAGGTTGATGTTGAAGAAATAGGGTTTGTTTTTGAGCTAGAAGCCTATTTGCGAAAAGAAGCGCAACAGAATGACGAGCTATATAATAAGCATGTCCTTCCTCTGCTAAACAAAATCAAGCTATTTATTGTCAATCGCCCTATGCATGTCGCTTCGGAGGCTGCAGCCTCTCGAGGGGTAGCTTTGCAAGCCGGTCTTAAAACCCTTTTATCTTTGACCCACTCACCTCAAATCATGCATTTTAACAGAGGATCTGGATTGGTCAATGAATCCTATCTTTCCGCCGCTTCCATTTATAAGAAATGCAATAAAAAATCAGAAGAAGAGGAGCTTTTTGTCCAACAGCTTTTTAACTTTAAATCCACGCAAGGTGTCGTTCCTGGATTTTTAATGGAACGGCTTTCCTGCAATCATTATGGCATTTTGCTGGATCAAAAGCAAAGGCTGAGAGGCTATGAATGGACATCCTCTTTAAATTCTGAAATTAAAATTGAAATTTTAAAACGCATGCAAAGGCCGCAAGAAAAGAAGATTTATGAATTTTTCATCCAATCTAAATGGAGAAACCTCTCTTTGTCTTCTGAAGAGCTTCAGGCCCTCACTCCCGCCCAACTCTCCGGAGTAGCTTATTCTTCGTCCAATAAGCATTCTTCAAATAGTCTGCGAAAAAATAGAGAAAAAGCCTCGCCAGGAACTATAAGAAGGAATTCCGGCCCATCTTTTGAGAATCAATCCCTTTTCTTTGTTCCCGATCTTTCCAATCTTGAAACGAAAAAAATTTACGAAACTTGCGAACAGAAGCGATGGGTATACAAAGACGCTAACAATGAAACGCATCACGTCCATTTCAAAACCCTTCAAACCCTTTTTTTGTCTCAACAGCCGCTTCTCAATTTAAGCGTCGATAACACAGATTTATCAGTAGAGCAAATCAATTATTTTAATCGAATTCTTCCTTATGCCCTCAATGTCAATTGGACAATTATGGCTCCTGAAGCCGTTGCCATCAACGATATTCAAAACTTGGACGATAATGGACTAGTTCACCGAAAAGTCGAGCATGTGATCGCCAAACCCTTTCTTTCCGAGATGAAGACCGTCTATCAATATAAGGAAACCCCTCAGTTGCTAGAGGCCATCTTGCAAAGGCTAGACTTCAAAAGTGAATGGCATGCGCTCATTAGCGGGGAAATTCAATTCCTGGATTTGCATGGAAATAATGTAGGCCTTGCGCCTGAAATGAAAGGATATGAAGACCTATACGATCAATTCAAATCTTTGCTCTTTATGACCCATTCAAGTCCTCAAACATCAAGCCAATTAGCTAGCCAAAAATCAAAAACTTTTGAGAAGTTGCAAGAAGAATACTTGCTGGGATTGATTACCCCCTCCACATGGATATCATACGAAGAGCAAGGGCCGAAGGCTATTCAAGGCGCTCTCATTTCAAAAAAGCTAGAGGATTTGCCCGATCTCAAGAAACTCTTAGATCGCCCTTGGAGGTGGGAATTTTTTGACACGGACCATGCCCTGGCAGAGGATAGAGAATTGCAAATGCAAATCAGAGTGGCTTGCAAAGAAGGGCGCAGCCGCAGGCATTCCCCTACCGATTTTCATAAGCAAAAAGAGCACCTTATTCCTCATAGGAGCGTATTTTTGGAATTAGGTTGGAAAGATAAGCCTCTAAGCGAGCAAACCCTTGCTTTATTGGAAAATAGCCAAGAGAGCGATGAACAAATGCGCCGCTGGATTTGCAATGCCGACACGCCTATCCGCAAACGCCTATCTTCCGCCCAAAACAAGGAACTGAACGAACGCTTGAAACCGCTTTTAGAACGCAGCAAATATACATTGGCTTTTCAAAGGCAGCGCCATCCAGATATCGCCATTAAAGACATTAAGGAAAACTTTATAAAAGATATCGCCAACTTAGATACCACGGCTAATAGAGATTTTTGGGCATGGCTAGAAAAAGCCCTTGCTAAAGCCGTCTATAAAGCTCGCGTGCGTCCGGAAGACTCCTGGCAATCTTTAGCCATTCTATATCAGCAAAAGCTTTCCGTGCTAAAAAGTTTGAATGGCAATAAAATGCCATCCCCAGGTGAATTTATTCGCCTGTCTTATAACCTTACATCCCGATCCGAATCTAGCTGCGAAAAGCGCAAAGAAATTGCCGCTCAGCTTTTTCCAAAGCTTACATGGAGGCAAAGAGATGCATTAATAGACCGGCAAGAAAGCCGCTCTATCTATCTAAAGCGCTATCGAGCCCTTAAAGAAACAGAAGACTCTTCAGATAAAATAATAGAGGCTATACAAGCCTTTTTGCTTAGCGAAGCCGTCCCCTTATGCACTCAAACCAAGCAAGCGTATTTAAATGATCTGCACCATTTAACTCACCAAGCGGGCTTATCAAAGGAAAAACTCATTGAATTGAAGAATAAAATCTTAAGCGAATGCCAGCCCACTTATTTCAATGTGATGAAAGCCATGTATCCTTTACTTGCAGACGCTTATGCGCTCAATCAATTTATTTCAAAAAATAATGATGAAGCGGGCGTTAGAATTGGCTGCTTTGAGTATCCTCTGGAAAAAACCATTGAAGAAGTGCGCAAGCAATACCCTTTTCACCATGAAGCTTACCGGCTAAGTCAAACAATAGAAGACAAGATTAAAAACAAAGTCAATTCAGCTTTTTTCGGGTCTTGGCGGTTGAATTAATCCCATCGCCTATCCAAGAGGCAGCAGATAAGGCTTTTCTTCCTTTTGCCTATTTAAATACATTTGCCAGGTAGCCAATAGGCAAAATCCTCCCCCTATCATAAGGGCAACAGATGCATTGGTCAAATAGCACAAAAGGCTACCCAAAGGCGGAGCCACACACCCTCTTAAACCAATCGAGACAACATTAACGCCGCTATAGGTAGAACTATCTTCATGCTTAGAAAAAATAGGACCGGATAAATTCCAGCTAAGCTCGCTTCCCGCCTGCATCATGCCATACAAGAGGTAAGCGGCATAAAGCCAAATTAGATGCCACTGTGCCGCCATCAATCCAAGAGGAAAAAAAGCAGCGATTGCCGTGACAAGGCTGCTAAAAATAAAAATATCTTTGTGACTCATTGCCTTGGTCCATAGCGGAAGCGCTAAAGTATATCCGATGCTTTTGCAAAGGGTCATTGCCAAGGTCAGTTCCTTGTAATTCAACTGCAATGTATCTATGAAGAAAAGAGGCAAGGCCGGCTGCCATAGCATCAATCCGCCTCCCCCCAGCATAAATCCTATTTGAAAACGCATAAAATCAGGACGCTGCCGAAGTAATTCCCACGCTTCTTCCCAAGGCTTTTTAATCTGTTCCTTAAAAGAAAAAGGCCTAATAGGCATTTCTACTCTTGGCATATCTTTCTTAATAGGAAGGGAGGCCTGCAAGACAATCGACCATAAAGATAACAGAGCTGTTAAAGGAAAAAGCCAGCGCCAGGCCTGAAAATAATCATCAAGCGCCCATCCCATTAGAATGGCGAGCAATGCTCCTCCAACATGGTAAAAAGCAGAACCATAAGCAACAACCGTTTTGCGATTCTCTTCCGGAACATTAATTTTTAAAATTTCCATCCAAGCGGGATTGACTCCCCGATAAAATAACATATAAACGGCAGAAGCTAGAACAAAATACCAAGGATTGCTCACAAAAGGGACAAATAAAAAAGGCAGATGGCCAAATACCCCGGCCCAAATAATATTGGAAATCAAACGATCATGGCGGCTGCGGATCAAAGAGCTCCAATAAAGAGAGAAAAGCGATACGATGGGCTTCAAGCTAATAATACAAGCAATCTGCCAGGGAGTCGCATTAAGGTCTTTGCACATGATAAAGGGCAAAAGCGTATACAAGGCCCAAAAAGGCGTATTCAAAATACGCGTCCATGTATAGGCCATTTGCGTCTTATGCTGATAAATATCAAAAAAGGCAGATGTAAATTTCATTAAATGCATTCATCTCAGAATGAATTCACAATTCATAATGGCTTAGAAGATGTATTAAACCCCATCATAATTGATATTTGAGATGATTTTCCCCTCTCTTCTATCGCTTCCTGGGGGAAAAGAACTCGAATTCAAGTCATTAGAAGGTTTTTTAACAGGCTCTTAGCAATTTGTAAACTTCACCCTCAGGCATATCCTAAATTTTTTCAGATAATACCCAAATTTATTAAAAATAGAAAATATCCAATCTATTAAATACAATAAATAAAAAATCTAAATAAATTGACGCTATAATTTTATTTTTTTTCTTAAAAAAAAACAATCAATAATCTCTTATTAGCAAACTTTTATTTTTTAAGCGATTTAAAGACAGTCCCCGGTCTCAAATAAGTCTGCTTAGCTGCTCAATTTTAGCTCGATTTTTTTTAGCTTGAGTTTGGAATTTTTTGCTCTTTCGATTGCGTCAGTCCAAACGGCAAAAAAAACGCCAAACTCAGGTTTTAATATGACGGAAATTTTTTCCGCATTTCCCCCTCAATCCAGCATGCCAATTCAGGTTATTAAAACCCCTCATAATCGATATTTGAGGTGATTTCCTTCTAGGAGGCAATAGGAGAGAGCAGACAATACGGAGTGAATATTGCTCGCTTTCTAGGGAAAAAGAACGCGAATCTCGGTCATTCCCCAAGAGATTGGCTCCTGTCGTCGAATGGCTTACAGAAAAGCAAAGGATATGTTTAATCGGATGGCAAAGGATAATTATAAAGAAGAAACTTCCAGCGAAAAGACTGCAAAGCGTATTCTTGGATAAAAGAACGAATTCCATCTGCAGTAGATGTAGCAAACAATTCGATCTCTTGATCCCGTAGGCGATAAAGAAGATGCCGGGCGGCTTGCTCGTCTAAATACAGGGCATTCAGCTGGGCCAAAGCGCGTTCAAATAACCTCTGCCTATTCCCTAACCGCACTAAAGCGAGAAAAACAAGAGCTATAGGAATCAATTTTAGTCCAATTGATAGTCCATATCCAATAGGCGCATTCATGACTAGCAAGGCGAGATCAGCCATGATGACTGTGCCTAAAATTAAAATGAAAAAAAGGGTTTCTTTTGAAGACTGGACAACAGGCCCCAACCAACGCCTCCAAGAAGAAGAAGAAGAGCGATAGGCGAGAATTTCTTCAAAATGCGGCTCCTGGTAAAGCATGCGGCCTACATGAGCTAACTCGTGAGCAATCAATTCGCGGCGTTGATAAAGGCCTAAGTAAGCCGATTGGTGGCGAAAGCAGGCGCGCAGCTGTAAAAAGGCAGAAGTAGGCGTTGAATCATCCAATTGAAAAATCCACGCGCATCCTCCATGCCAAGGTGCCAGCTGATAATTGCTAAAAAACAAAGGCACCCAGGCCGGAGATATTCCATATAAGTCTTGCGTAAGCTTTAAGCTATCTTGTAAAACCTCTTGAGAGGCTTTATCACCAACAGCAAATGGAAGATCAGCTCCTACCCTTTCCACCAATTCTTGCTCCAGGCGAAGGCAAAAAGCGATGCGCCGGCAAAATTCTTCTTCGGATTCCATAGGGCCCGGAATTAACCCCTGTTGATTCCATTTGCGCCATTCCACTGTATTTTCACCTATTATTGCATCGCTCATTTCTCTTTCCGTCACTCCCCTTAATTTAACAAGAAATTAAACAGAAAAATTTTTATTTTTATAAGCAAATTCTCAACTAAGCCTCATAAAATTCGAGCAGGCTAAAACAAGGCGTGGAATTAACACAGGCACGTTTAGAAAATGATTAAAACCCATAATAACCGATATTTGAAATTACTTTCTTCTTAGGAGCAATAGGAGAGAAAAATTTGATTTTAGGTCATTAACGGTTCTTAATACCTCTCTACTAAATTGAATTTAAGGTACTATTTAAATCGGCAATTTAAATAGCTATTTATATTTACTCTTTATTTAATAAATAAAATATTTTATTTGTTAAATAAAGAGGCTTTTTAGATTTGAAGATAGATTCAGCATGACATTTTACTTGAAAGGTGAGAGGCTTTATGGCACGCTAGATCTATTCTTTTCTCAAAAAAACGGATTATACCGAATGGAATTGAAAAATTGGTAAAATCCTGTGCCGGCACATTGATCTATGAAAATGGTCTTATCATCTCTTCAAACTGATGTAGACTGTTTTTCATTTTTCATTGAAGCGACGGCTTGAATTGTTCCAAATTTTCAATTCCATTCGGCATAGCATAGAACTAAGGAATAGTTATTATTATGTTGACGGACGATTACGAAGAATTCACAGACGCACAAATAAAAATTTTAAAACGCTACGTCACTAATACATCCAGCCATATTTTTGTGTTAAGGAATTTGCCGGAGGTCATCAAAGGGGCGCTTTTTTCCCGTTACTCTCGCTCTGCCCTAGGGCTTCGCAGCCTTCTTTTGAAAGAATTTATTACAAACAATGAAGAAGCTGCTTTTGAAGCGATTGTAGGCCCGCTTGCCCGTTCGGAAGAGGAACAACAAGCGCATCAACAGGGCGAGGCCATCAAAAAAGCACAAGCCTTTTATGACCGCATTTTAGATGGATATGGAGATGACTCTATTGGAGAGTTGGGAGGAGCGCACCTAGCGATCGAGAATATCTCCATGATCGCGGCCAAGCTTATTGAAGATCATCGCATCGGCGGTTCTCCTCTTGAGAAATCGACTCGTTATATTTACTTTGACCAAAAGGTTAAAGGCGAATATCTCTTTTATCGCGAACCTATTCTTATGACATCGGCCTATCGCGACAGTTATATTCAAACTTGCAATATGTTGTTCGATACTTACAGCCGCTTGATTCCTCCTGTCACTGCCATCATGGAGCAGCGCTTCCCCAAAGATCCGCTCATTTCCAAAGCAGCCTATACTGCAGCCCTGCGCGCTAAAGTACTAGATTGCCTAAGGGGTCTGTTGCCGGCGGGAACCCTGACTAATATGGGCATTTATGGCAATGGTCGCTTCTTCGAGCAGCTCATCCATCGCCTGAATTGTCAAAATCTCGCCGAGCTGCAAGATATCGGCAAGCGCAGCTATGAAGAGCTTAGCAAGGTTATTCCTTCATTTGTCCGCCGTTCCGATCCCTCTCACCGTTCCCATCAAAGTTATGCCCAATTTTACGAGACTATACAGTCCGAGCTTAAATTAATAGCCGACCAGCATTTGCCTCATTGCGAACGCACCCTTCAATCCGGTGTACGCTTGGTCTCTTACGATCCCGATGCCGTTACCAAAGTAGCAGCAGCCCTGCTGTATTCTTTGGGCAATAAAGGATTGCCCGAAATTTGGAACTACTGCAAAGGCTTATCGGATGAAGAACTGGCGCGCATTCTCGATGCCGGCTGCAACGCCCGGGAAAATCGCCGCCACAAATCGCCTAGAGCATTAGAACATGCCGAATTTACATTTGAAATTGTCACAGATTTTGGCGCCTACCGCGACTTACACCGCCATCGCCTGTTGACTCAAGAACGCCAGTTCTTATGCTGCGACTATGGCTTCTACATTCCACCCGAAATCCAAAATACGCCTTATGAAGAAGACTATTGCCATGCATTGAACCAGGCTAAAGAGGTATTCGATGTCATCGCCGCCGAGCTTCCCGAAGAGGCACAATACGTCGTCCCGATGGCATATAATATTAGATGGTATTTCCACGTCAATTTGCGCGCCCTGCAATGGCTTTGCGAGCTGCGCTCTTCTCCTGCCGGGCATCCCAGCTATCGCCACATCGCCCAAACAATGGCCAAAGTCGTCTGCCAAACTTTCCCAGCCTTCGAGCGCTTTTTTAAATTCGTCGATTATGAGGGCTATGAATTGGGCCGACTCGAGCAAGAGCAGCGCAAATTTGAAAAACAGCAGCAAACAATGATGATTTAATTATTCGTCCTGCGGAGATGGAATGGCTGATTTTCACCGTTTGCATTGTCAAGAGCCTTGGTTCTCGCTTCTTAAAAGCGGTATAAAACCCGTTGAAGGCAGGAAGAACTCCCTCAAATACCGCTCTATTCGAGCAGGCGATCGCATCGAGTTTTATTGCGGACAAGAGGCTTTCCAAGCCGATGTCGTCCGCCTTACTCCTTTTGCAACCTTGGCAGACTATCTGCAACAAGTAGGAGTGGAAAATGCCCTTCCAGGCGTGTCTTCATTAGAAGAAGCAACGCGCATTTATCTCCAGTGGAATACACAAGAAGACATTGCGCATTGGGGCTTCTTGGGCATTTTTATTCGGCCTCTATAAAATCTATCCACCCTTATAAAATTAGGTGGGCTTTTTCTATTTAACCTTGCTTAGAAACTGTCCCAAAACCATTAATGACCTAGATTCGAATTCTTTTTCTAGAGAGAAAATAATCTCAAATATAGGCTATTATGCGTTTTAAGAAATCCTCTTATATACCGAAATGAGTTCAAAAATCGAATCCGTCTATAATTAGATGATTAAGCAAAACTTAAAATAACATAGATAAAAACTCATTCGTTAATCTAAAATTAGTTCAAAAAAATAAAAAACATTTAATCATGAAAATAAAATTTATTCATACAGACCCCTCCATTCCCGCTCCTTATTTTGCCTCTCGGGAATTTTACCCCTTAGAAGAAACGAGATCGATGGGAGGCAGGGAGTATCGCTTAGTCGGTGTTGGCGAAAAACATTACGCTTTGTTGAGCAAGAGGCTTTGGCTCTTGGTCCGCGCGCTTATCAAGCTTGCCGCTTCTTTTGGATCTGCGCATGAAGAAGCCAAGGCGGACTGGCGGGCTTGTTGGACAGGCAAAAGAGTAGCTGCTTTCTATACGGATGCTCCAGGGCCAGGCAGCATTCTGCAAATCTCCCTTCCTTTTTCCTTGCCGCCTAGAGAGGCCGGCGCTATCAATGAGAGAGAGTCCCATTCCGGGAATCCGCTTGAATCAGGAGTTGGAGCCGAGGATCGTCCGCATGCGGAAACTATTTTGCCTGCTTCACAGCCCGAAGAGAAAGAAACTAGGCGGCAAGATCCTATCAACGATGGAGAAATCACTCCTTTAAATTCGCTTGAGGCAAAAACGGACAGCTGTCCGATAGATCAGACAATCTCTATTTCCCAGCCCCCTTCTTCCGAATCGATCGATAGAGACCTAGCCATACAAGCATTAGAAGCTGCAGCTTCCCACTTGGAAAGTAAAAGAAAAGAACTGATAAAACAATGCCTGGCTACGCAAAAAAAGGTCTTTCAATTGGAGGAAGCATTTCTTAAGTCTCTTATTGAAGCAGCCAATTTTAATAAAAAATACCAGGCCCAGATCTATAGACGCCCTCAAGATTGCGATTTAACGCCTTTAGAATATGAACAGCTTAATTCCGCAATCTTGTCTATTTTAAACCTGTCTACTTATAGTGAAGAAGGGAAAACATTTGCAAAAATCCTGACCCCTCTTCTTCATCAATACCAAATTTCCTTTCAAGACATCGCTCAAGCGCTAGCCAAGCAAAAGGGTTGCTCGTCATTTGAAGAATTAATTGCTTCCCATTCGTCATGCCCCTATATATCTGAAAAAGAAGCCCTAGAAGCCTTTCTGGACATACAAGAAGCAAAGCAGAAAATAGAGGAAAGGGATCTCTCTCCACTTTCTTTTTCCTTTTCTTATTTTGAAAAAGAGAATAAAAAGCGCGAATGCTGCCAGTTAATGGAATCGACTATTGAGTGGGCAAAAAAGCTTTTGGGATTTCAAAAAAGCCAGTTCGAGCTAGAAAAAGAGGTATTAAAATCCACTATTCAAGCGGCAAATCTTAATAAACGCTACCAGGCCCGTCTCTATGGAACTCCAAAAACTCAGGCGTTATCGCCTTTAGAATATGATCATCTTATCTTTGCGATTAGGGAAATCTTTGACTTCGAGCACTCGGACATAGAAGCTCTCGAAAAAGCTTTAGCTCCTTTATTAAGGGAAGGTGAAATCTCTTTGGAGAAAGTCGGAGCAGCCTTGGCGCATCTGCAGGGATTAGATGCCTTAGAGGAACTGCATAAAGCCCGCCGCCATTATGCTTTTATAAAAGATGGAGATATTCAAAATGCGCTGGCATTGTCCTAATTGGGATTTTGACCATTAAACCGCAGAAGCACAACGAAAAGAGATAGAATAAGGAATCGCTCTTCTTTGCGCCTCTGCGTTTATTCCTTTTCTTGCCATTCGTGGATAATGCCTTCCATATCTTTTTTAAGGAGGGGATTAAGGGAGGGCTGAGCGATCATGTCTTTAAACTCCTGCCTTTTCAAGGGATCTTGCAGGCCTGCGCAAGCCAGGACTAAGTAAGTCGGCAAGCAGGGATCTTTCTGAATGTCCGGCTGCTTTAGTAAGTCTAAACAGGCGAGGGTCACTTCTTGATCATCTTTAAAAGAAATAAGAGCAATGGCCGCCCGCTCATTATCTTCATTTACCGGCCTGCCTTTTACGACATGCAATAAAAATTCCTTAGCGGGTTGTCCGATTTCTTTTAACGCTTTGATAATGAGGTCATCGGCAAAAAAATCACCTTGTCCTAAGGCTTCGAATAGGGAAATGATGGCGCGCTTATCTCCTATTTGTCCCAAGCATTTGACAGCTAAAGAAGGCGCTTGTCCATAACCGGGGAACAACGGATCGTAAAACTGCTCATTGCGTAGCAACTCAATCAGGGCTGGCACGATTTTGTCCTTCTCTGCCACGATTGCCTGAATTTCGGCTTCCGCCTCTTCATCTTCTGTCAAAATGAGATCGGCAATTAATTGCGGATAACGGCTTTTGGGCTTTTTGACTTCATAAATAGAGCGCAAATGCTGATAAGCAGCACGTGCATCAGCCACTTTTTGCATTTCATGGCTGGCTAAAAATAAAACCGACAGATTTTCCTTGAGCTGCTCTTCCATCTTTGCCAAACGCTCAATGCGCTCAATTGAAAGTTCTGGCTGCACGCCTTTTTCTTCCCGTTTATAATAATCCAGCATAACGGGGAATAATCCACCAAAATGCGCATCGCGATGCATCAGAATTTCGTGATCAATGGCATCGACAAGGGGATAGTGTTCATAAGAATCGGATTCGTGCTGCATAATTTTCCTTAGAACGTTAATGACTGTTAATGATCACTTGATTTTGACTAGCCCGAGAAAGGACTAAATTAGCGTTATAGCTTGAGCGTACAAAAGGTCCGCAATAGAGATAAGATATCCCGAGTTCATAACCAAAGGCTTCATACTTTTTAAATTGATCGGGATGGATAAAGGCTTTGACCAACAACTTATGCCGGTTAGGCTGCAAATATTGTCCAATTGTGACGATATCGCATCCCGCTTCTTTCAAGTCCCTCAACGTCTCGAATACCTGCTCTTCCGTCTCTCCTAATCCTACCATAAGGCCTGATTTAATTTTCATTCCATTGCGCCGCTGAGAAGCTGCATAGCGCAACACGCTTAGCGTGCGCTCATAGGTCGCCTTATGGCGAACGCGCGGCGTTAAATCCCGCACAGTCTCAATATTGTGGTTGAAAATGTCAAGATCGGCCTGCAGCAGATGACTCAGCGCGCTTTGATTGCCCTCAAAATCGGATGTCAACACTTCAACAGTTACATTTTCATTGTGTTCTCTCACCGCCCGGATGACGCGTACTAAGTGGGCGCTTCCACCATCTGCCAGATCATCTCTGGCCACCATTGTGATTACAACGTGCTTGAGCCCAAGTTCCTTAACAGACAAAGCCACGCGAAGGGGCTCATCAGCCTCAAGAGGCTTAGGTGTTTTAGTAAAGTCGATATCGCAAAATCCACAGTTGCGGGAGCATTCTTTGCCCATGACAAGAAAAGTGGCTGTTTTTTTAGACCAACACTCGAGCAAGTTGGGGCATTTTGCCTCTTCGCATACCGTATGCAAGCGATGCTGGGACAAAACATGGCTAGTCTGGTTGAGCTCGCTTCCTTTTGGAAGCTTGCGATGAAGCCAAGAAGGAAAACGACCAGGCCCCACCGCTTTTTCCGCTTGGGCCTCTTCAGCGTGTGCAGGCAAAATATTAAGGCGTTTGGAGCGAGTCTTGCTAAAAACTTGCGGCTGCTGATCCATGGTCGCTTCCTCTCTTTTATAACCAGAATTTCGGGAGTTTAACGCTTGTCTATCCGATTTATTTGCCCGCCGATCTAGCTTTAGCCGCTTTAGGAGGCGGTAAGTGGACAGGCAATCCTTCAGCCAGAAGAGATGCCTCCAGCCAAGCTTCTGCCAAAGTGGGATGGGCATGGATGGTCTCCGCCACGCATTCCACTGTCAGCTCATTGGTAATGGCCAATGCCATTTCTGCAATCAATGTCGAGGCCTCATATCCGACGACTTGCGCTCCCAGAATTTGTCCTGTTCTCTCATCCATGACAACTTGAGCGAATCCCTCCGGATGAAGAGCCGCTTGCGCTTTGCCCAATGCTTGAAAAGGAAAAGCACTAACTTTAGCCTTATATCCCTTCTTTAAAGCATCTTCTAAAGACAAGCCCACTGTTCCAATCTCTGGATGCGTAAAAATGACGGAAGGAACAGCGTTATAAAACATACGGGCCGATTTTCCGCAGGCATTTTCGGCCGCCACAATACCTTGATGAGAAGCGACATGCGCCAACCACCACTTTGAAGCAATATCCCCCACCGCATAAAGGCCATCGACATTTGTCTCCATTTTTTCATTCACGGAAATCATGCCATTATCTTGAACAAACACACCTGCCTTTTCTAACCCTATTCCCTTGGTATTCAGCGAACGTCCCACAGCCACTAAGCAGATATCGGCAGTAAAGGTTTTTCCCCCTTCCACATAAGCAGTGATGCCCTCTCCTTGCCGCTCAATTTTTTCGACTTTGACATTCGTCTCTACTTTAATGCCTCTTTTGCTAAACGCTTTAGTCAGGGCTTGTGCAACCTCTTGCGCTTCAGTGGAAATAATGCGGGGAAGCAATTCTAGAATCGTGACATCCGTTCCTAAAGTCGCATAAAGGGAAGCAAATTCGCATCCGATGACTCCTCCTCCGACAATGATCATTTTTTTAGGCAAGGTTGTCATGGCAAGCAAAGAAGTGGAATCATGAATCTTTTCATAGTCAAAAGGAAAAGCAGGAATATTGCGAGGCTCCGACCCTGTCGCAATAATGATTTTATCGGCTGTAATAATGGCGGGCTCTTTCCCTTTAATTTTAATCTCATGGGGGCCTGTGAACTCCCCAAATCCTTTAAAGACCGTAATCTTGTTGGCTGCAATTAACCCTTCCAAACCTGTTCGCATGCGCTCGACTACGCGATCTTTATGCGCAGCCAAACGGTCATAATCAACAGTCACATCTTTGACTTGAATGCCAAATGCATCCGCTTGGTGAATGCGATCGACGACTTCCGCTCCGGCAATCAGAGCCTTTGAGGGAATACAGCCTCGATTTAAGCAAGTTCCCCCCATCTCTTTTACTTCAACGAGTGCGACTGATTTTCCCAACTGTGCTGCACGGATAGCTGCGGGATAGCCTCCAGGACCGCCTCCTAAGACGGCGACGTCAAATTTTCTTTTTTCCATAGCTGTCTCTCCTCATAAAGAATTAGCATACACGATTCTCCAATTCAGAATCTACTCAGAGGATCTATTTTCCAGTTAAAAAGCCTCAACTTTCTTTCAACTACAACTCCCTTTTTCCTTCTTTTTGCTCATTTTGCTCAAAATTTGACAAAAAACCTTGTCTTATTTTTAAAAAAAATCAATTTTTTTTATTGCTTCTTAAAAAGAGATAACTTTTTAAATTTTAAATACTTAAATAGCTACAAACAGCCTCTTTCAAATTGAGCTTGACAAAATTTAATCCTTAAACACAGGCTAATGCTTGCCTTTTGATAAAAAAATCGATAAGATGTCAAATAAGGTGTAATAGTCCTCTTACAAGGAGATTCGGACATCCCAGATATTTTAAGTAACTGATTATTTATTGTGCGAAATAGGGCGTTGCAGATGAGCGCGGTACCCCAAAAAAAACTCTGTTGGAATTGCGATGGAAATGTTTCAAAAGAAATAGATAACTGTCCATACTGCGGAGTTTATCTTCATGCTGGCCAAGAGGAAGAAGACGCAAGCAGCTGGGGTTTCTCATCCTCGTCAAAAAAAGAAGAAATTCCCGCCCCTCTTTACCAAGTAAATGGTGATATAGCCAATTCCACTCTTTCTTCGAAATCAGAAGAAGAAGACGAAGAAGCTTCCGTTTCGCCCGCTTCCTTGACGTTGGCTCAGCTCAAACAAGATGTTTTTCCCCTTTTGCTCTTAATGTTCGGTTCCGTCTTTTTCCTGTTTGGCATTATTTTGCTTTTGTTTTCTCAAAATGGCACCTTAACGCTGCAATGGGATAGCCACTATTGGCCTTTCTTTTTACTTCTTAGCTTTCCCGCTATTTATTTGGGCTGGCGATTCTTACATCAAATGGAATCAGAAGAAGACTAATTTAGGCTGTCTACCAATCATTTCTGAAAGAAAAATTACCCCACTTCACCAGCCCTGATTTTAAATGCCTTGCAAGCTAATTATTCGGCGCATGCATAACTGAATATAGCAGAGTGATTAAGAGGGTTCTTAAAACCGCTAATTCAGGTTAATAAGTATATCATTCATAAATTACGGTCATGGGGGGAGCTGGCTATACGCTAGCTTGGGGCTGTGCTAATGACGTCGTACAACGAGTCGAGAAGGTAAAGAATGCTTAAGAATAAAAGCCACCTTAAATCGAATGATTTAAGGTGGCTTTTAATTAATTAAACCGCCTCAGGCTGGCAGCATTTTTTATATTTTTTACCGCTTCCGCAAGGACATAAATCGTTACGTCCAATGCGTGGACCGGACAGCAAGGGTTCGGATTTATCTTCCTCTTCTTCTTGTTCTTCTCGTTCCTCTTCCCTTTCTTGAGGCACAGGAGCGGGCTGAATATTTTGCAGGTCATTAAACAAGGAGCGATTAGTCTCTAAACGCAAGCCTGCCTGAAGGAGCTGCTGCAATGTCTGCTGTGGAGGAATAATTTCGAAGCGGAATACAGCACGAGCCACTTCCGTGCGCAGATTGCGGCTAAGTTCATCGAATAAAGCAAAAGCTTCATGTTTGAATTCAGTCAGCGGATCGCGCTGGCCGACTGCACGCAATGTGACATCTGAGCGCAAATGATCCATGCGCAAGAGATGCTCTTGCCACATTTGATCGGTCTTGCGGATCATGAGATTGCGAACAGCATTATGCGCCGGGCGAGGAGGCTCTCCTTCTTCGATAAGCTGAAGAGGCACTTTGGCATTTTCTCTGGCCAGTTTTTCCTTAAATGCCTGCACCACTTTTTCGGCAGCGATGGACTCTATTTGCTCGACGTCCAAATGCTCTTGATCGAAAGCATGCTCATCAAAGGAGACGGGGAAAAGATGCAGCAGCCATTGGCGATATCCCTCAGGATCCCATCCACCTTCTTCAGAATGGCTTTGGAAGAACTTTTCTGCCCCGATGGCGCAAACGCTCTCAATAACCTCAATGGCCACGGATTCAATATCTTCTACCTGCAGAACTTCATTGCGGAACGCATAGATTTCCTGCCGCTGCTTATTCATGACATCATCATATTCCAGTGTATGCTTGCGCATCATGTAATTGCGCTGCTCAACGCGCTTTTGCGCCGTTTCAATGGATTTATTGAGCATACCCGCAGAAATGGGCTCGCCTTCTGGCGGACGGAAACGCTGCAAGACACCAGTGATGCGAGGCGAAGCAAACAGGCGCAGCAAAGAATCCTCAAATGAGATATAGAATTTGGAATTTCCCGGATCTCCTTGACGTGCGCAACGGCCCCTAAGCTGACGGTCGATACGGCGCGACTGGTGTCGTGTCGTTCCCATCACATAAAGCCCGCCTAGTTCGGCTACACCCTCTTCTAGCTTAATATCCGTTCCACGACCGGCCATATTGGTGGCAATCGTGATCGCTCCGCGCCTGCCTGCTTGAGCCACAATTTCCGCTTCGCGCTCATTTTGCTTAGCATTCAAAACGGTATGCTCAAGGCCATTTTGCTTGAAAATGCGCGATAGTTTTTCCGATACTTCGACAGACTCTGTTCCAATCAAGATGGGACGGCCTTGCTCGTGAATGCCGCGCACTTCTTTTAAAATAGAGTTATATTTCTCCCGCTCGGTCATATAAATTTCGTCATTGTAATCAACGCGGCGGCAAGGGCGGTGAGTGGGGATCTCTAGAACATCTAACTTGTAGATTTCTTTAAATTCATTTGCCTCAGTCGTCGCCGTTCCCGTCATGCCGGACAGCTTCTCATACATACGGAAGAAGTTTTGCAGCGTAATTGTCGCATACGTCTGCGTTTCCTTCTGGATTTCTACCCCTTCCTTGGCTTCAATCGCCTGATGCAGGCCATCAGAGAAGCGGCGGCCCGGTTGAGGACGGCCTGTATTCTCATCGATGATGACAATTTTATTGTCATGAATAATGTAATCGACATCCTTTTCCATCAATAGGTGTGCACGGAGCAGCTGTCTCAAATTATGCGCGCGCTCTTTACGCTTGGCATCTTCTTCGCGAATTTCCAACTTGCGGGCCATCTTGGCGTCTTCATCCAAAGTCGGATCTTCATCCACCTTAATATATTCGTGGCTGATGTCCATCATGATAAAATCTTCTGAACTGCCGATTCCCCCTGTATACGTTTGCCAAGCGCTAATCCCGCGATCCGTCAATTCATACTCATTGCCCTTCTCATCGACAATCATGTACAATTCGGCAACCGCCTGAAGACGCTCGCTCTTATTCTGCTCGGCATGGTAATAGAGATCCCATTTATCAATAGCAGCGCGAATATCGGGATTTTCTTTCAAGCGCTTGAGCAATTTATTCTGCGGCGTTCCTTTTCCCACCAGCCAAAGCTTGCGATAAGCTTCCTGTTCAGCCTCTTCTTGCTTTTTGTCCTTTTTAATTCCGGAGTCTGGCGGGGGCAAAAGATCCAGGACTTTACGCGCATCGCTTGCCAAGCGATTGCACAAATCGCGCTGGCGGCGCACCAGTTCGGCCACGCCTTCTTTTAATTCATCATACATCTGCCGGCTGTCAGGGACGGGACCTGAAATAATCAAAGGCGTTCTGGCTTCGTCAATCAGAATCGAGTCGACTTCGTCAATGATGGCAAAGTAGTAGCCTCTTTGCACTTGGTCTTCTTTCGACATCGCCATCGAATTGTCGCGCAAATAATCAAAGCCGAATTCCGATGCAGTTCCATAGACAACATCGCAAGCATAAATATGTTTGCGTCCTTCTATAGGCACGCTGTTGGTCAACGCGCCAGTTGTCAACCCCAGCCAGCGAATGACTGTCCCCACCCATTCGCAGTCGCGCTGGGCCAAGTAATCGTTGACAGTGACCAGATGAACAGGTTTTCCAGACAGGGCATTGAGGTAAAGAGATAGAACAGCCGTCAGCGTTTTTCCTTCCCCCGTATGCATCTCTGCAATCGCCCCATAATGCATGGCAATTGCACCAAGAATTTGCACATCATAAGGTACCATATCCCAGCGTTGGTTGTATCCCGATACATGGATCTCGGTGCCACTCAAACGACGGCAAACATTTTTTACCACGCCATAAGCTTCGGGTAAAAGCTGATCAAGCGTCTCACCTTTTTGCAGACGCTGACGGAACTCTGCAGTTTTAGCTCGCAATTGATCATCGGTCAAAGATTTAAATTGCTCATCCCATCGATTGACTTCATTGACAATCTTGCGGTATTTGCTCAACAAGCGATCATGCGCACTGCCGAAAATTTTTCTGAGAAATCCGAACATATATATACTTCTCTTTTATTTGACGTGTCCCTCCGAACAAACAGGATAAGCATCCTCCTCCTTCGAAGTGCAAAGAATCAATTTACAATAAACTTAATGTTAAATAATAAGATAATAAGTCTTTTCTTTCAAAAGATTTAAGACCTCATCCTTTTCCTGCCCCTCACATTATCCTAGCACTCTCTTATCACACTTGCCAAAAAGGTTTTCAAGCATTAAAGTATTAATTAATCTAACCTTAGAAAAGGAGACCTTTAATGAGATCCTCAAATCCAGCGCTTCTGTCCAATCCTTTTTCTGGTTTTGGACTCGTCTCCGAATCGAATGCTATGACGATTCGAGGAACAGTTTATAAAACACTCGCTTTACTTGTCCTTGTTCTGCTTCCTGCCGCATGGGTATGGAGAATGTTTTACACTGCCGGACAAAATCCAGCCGCTATCCAAACTTGGATGTATGTCGGTTTGATCGGAGGGTTTATCGCTTCGTTGGCCACGGTCTTTAAGAAAAATTGGGCTCCCCTTACTGCTCCCCTTTATGCTGTATTAGAAGGACTTTTTCTAGGGGGCATTTCCAGCATGTTCGAAAAAGCCTATCCCGGAATTGTCATGCAAGCGGTCAGCTTATCGATTGCTACTCTGCTGGTTATGCTGGTTGCCTATCAATCCGGCTGGATCCAACCATCTGAAAATTTCAAGCTTGGCGTCGTTGCAGCCACTGGTGGCATTGCCCTTGTTTATTTTGTCGCCATTATTCTCGGATTTTTCGGGATCAATGTCGCTTTTATCAATGGCAGCGGCCTTTTCAGCATTCTCTTTAGCGTTTTTGTCGTCATCATCGCCGCCTTAAATTTTATTATCGACTTTGATTTCATTGAACAAGGCGCCCGTGCCGGCGTGCCAAAATATATGGAATGGTATGGTGCCTTTGCCTTGATGGTGACTCTCGTTTGGCTATATATTGAGATCCTGCGTCTTTTGGCCAAACTCAACGAACGCAAGTAAAGCTTTCAAATTCTATAAAAAGCCTAACCCATTTTTAGGCTTTTTATAGATCAAATAATGATCTGTAAAAGACTGTCTTCGAATCCATAATAGATTCAATTTTTTTCCTCCCTTGAGAGAAATCCCCTGAAATATAGGCTATTAGCAATTTGAAGACACGCTCTAA
This sequence comes from Candidatus Protochlamydia phocaeensis, assembly GCF_001545115.1. Lineage (NCBI taxonomy): Bacteria > Pseudomonadati > Chlamydiota > Chlamydiia > Parachlamydiales > Parachlamydiaceae > Candidatus Protochlamydia > Candidatus Protochlamydia phocaeensis. The sequence continues at coordinate 63,890 of NZ_FCNU01000017.1, read as the reverse complement.
AGACGCGAAGCTATTGAAATAATATAAAAAATATAATTCAAATATTATTATATTATATTTTAGTAAAAAATAGAAGCTTTAACAATAAATTTTATCAATAATAGTTATTAAACACTGTCTATATTCAAGATTATTTCCCGGAAAGAAAATCGCTTTGAAGCCGGCCATTAGCCATTTAGGAAAACACCTTAGCGCGGGCAATTTGACTTTCTTTGCCCTTTGGACTGACGGGAAAGCTCTTGCCATTTGTTCATCTCCGCACCTTTGACGCAGTCGAAAGAGCAAAAAAACTCCAAACGCAAGTTATTAGTGGTCAAGAGTCGAACGAAAAGCAGCCAAACTTGCGCGAGCGCGCTCTAGCCATTCATCCGGCGAAGCGAGATTAGGCGAATTTGGAAGAAATTTCTTATACAGTCGTTCTAAAATATAATTAGCATGAATGATATTTTCTTGTTGCCTTTTGCTTAAAGTCTCGGTGGAAGGCAAAGCGAGATCCTGCAAGGATCCATGCTGACGCATTCTTTCAAGCGCCTCCGGAATCTTTTCGGTGCTTGAACGACCCTCAGATAAATTTAAGGCGAGCTCATTTCGAAAACAATGTGTCCAATAATCTGTCCATGTGCCGCCATTATTAAATGTCCGAGTAGAACCAAATAACATGTTATAATGCTCCTTTAAGCGTTCGGTCATATGGACCAGTCGGCTGTCTAGTTCGGTAAGCTTTTCTTTCAGCACTTCTCCTTTTTGTTCTAAGACAAGTAAATTCTCGACTGATTTATTGTGTTGAAAATTTTTTAAGGCATCCTTAAAGGCAACACAAGGATCTCTCCATTCGATCAATTGATGTTCAAATTCTAAGCACTCCCTTTTAAAGCGCTCTTTTTGTTCCCAACGAATTACCTGTTTTCCCATTAAGCAAACGACAACAGTTAGGGATCCAAGAAAGAAAGGAGGCAACATTTTATAAAATACAGGCATAGCGCCTGCACGAATAAATAATAGGCCGAAATACCCTGTCACCGCAGTGACTGCGGCAGCTATAATTCCTATCCCCTTACAAATATTTATTCCAACTTTTAGCCATGTTTCGCTAAAAAAGGCCAAACGTGTTTGAGCAACAGCATACGTTTGGCGATCGATTGTGCACAATTGTTCTCGAGAGACTTGAATACTGGGAGGCAGAGAAAAGATGTGCTGAGGGTGAATCATCCAAGCGCGTTGACTTATATACATTCTATTCCTTCTTTATTAAACTCATAAAAGGCAATTTACAATTTATTGATTAAGCCATTTTAAAGATCTGTAAATTTTTAATTATTCTGATTGCTTCTTTTTTTCTAGCGTTTTATCAAGCATACGCTCCAATTCTTGAATGCGCTTTCCCTGTCCTTAACTTGACTTTTAGGGCCACGTTCCTCTCCGCTGCGAAGTCCTTGAAGAGCGTCTAAGGCGCGTTCCTAGACAAGCAATTGACTCAGTTTTATATCAGATCTTCTTGCAAATTAAAGAAGTATATGATCTTTGGGAAGTTTGATGATTTGTTTTTTCTTTCCAACGCGTCATCTGTCTATATAAGGAGTGTGCAATCGTCATAAATCCAGGCATTTTTCCCCTCTTAAGGAACACGTTAGGCGATCTTGGATATGAGGGAACTGCACTTTAAAAGGTAAGAAAGCTTTATAAGCTGAGTGTATAGACAAAATCCTTAGCACAAGAAGACCTGTCTAGAATTCCGTGATTTGGCATTTTTTGAAATAAAAGAGAAGGAATAAGCGACGTTTTGACTTCTTTTCCCCAAAAGAAACAGGAGATAGAGGGCCATATTCACTCAATCGTCCCTCTATCTCACGTGTCCTGCTAAGGAGAAAAATAGGTTATTGGTGGTTTTAATACACTTCTAAGAAAGTGATTGCTTGGTTTACTGATCTGGGTTTTCATTTTCCATTTCGCATAACTCTAAAGCTGTAGCCTTGACGGTTTCGATTCCATCTTTAAAGCCAACTAAACGCATTAGATGGTCAATGTAGCTTAATTCTGTTAATAAATGGTCATTTAAAGATTCTAAGCGAGCAATTTCGTTTTGAAGATCCTTCTTAGTCATATTAACCTCCAAGGTTCATTATAAACTTTGCAAGGAATATGCCAACTATTGCGAGTATGCCTATGAATTTTCTGGTCAAAGACCAAAGAGCCAAATTTGACTCGTATTTTCATGCACGGAATTGATAGGCCGCATTTTGTCCGCCCTCATAGCAGATGGCTTAGAGGATAGATAAAAACCCATCGCAATCGATATTTGAGGTTATTTTTCTTCCTAGGGGACAATAAGAGAAAGGACTCGAACTAGATCTTAGCAATTTATAGACATATCCTAGGGCATGTCATCAATTAAAATTGCCTTAATTTGCTAAAAAATTTATAAATTCACAATTTTCAAAATTATAAATAAAAGAAATAATTTTGACTCATAACACCTCTAAAGAATCATCTAATTCATCATGAAACGTGCTTTTTTCTCTTACCTACTTGTCTCCTTAATGGTTATTTTGTCTTTATCTGCAGAGGAAACCCTACTTTGGCAAGAGGTGCTAAATGAACGATCCATTGATGAAAGGGAAGCATTAGAAGTATTTTTTAAAACCATGCTGATTAATTCAGAAGGCGGATATGTAGTGCTTGGATCAAAGCCTGTTTGTGTAGAAGGGATTAGATCTTCGCCTTTTCTATTGGTTCAGCGTTGGGGAGGCCGCGACCACCAGCGATCGGTTGAGCTTGCAGAAGGATGGCAGCTCTGGCGGCAGCATTTTGACGTATTTTCAAATGGGCATATTCTTATTCATTGCAAAGATAGGGCTTTTTCCACTCATCCGAATTGGATTCACCTGTTGTGGATCAACCCTGGCTCTTTAGAGAAGGTATTTGAAGCAAACAAAGCCTTTTTCCAGTTCATTGTCGATCCTAATATAGATTTTCAATCTTTGTTGAAATATTTAACCGATCCCCAAAAGCCTATTTTTAAAAGCAATGTCTTAATGGGCATTATTATGGGATTCGGTTCTCAAAACGCGATTCCTTATGAGCGCATAGAAGAACTTCGGACTATGGCTTTGATGAGAGAGGAAGCTCCTTATCTGCCAAGGAAAAAACAGTTGTCTATTTATCCTCCGGAAATGGATTTAAATTATTCCAACTTTGATCGGTCTATTAAGTCCATTCCCTCTTTGTACTATAAGACTTTGCAAGAAGAGTATAAGGCTTTGCTCTCTCACGAGAAAAAAACTCCGCAAATGCATCGCGCCATTTTGCCTGCCTTCCCCGTTTTTGGCATCTTTAAAGAAGATCAAGAGACCCGGCAAATATTAGAGAGCTATACAAAAGATCAAAGGATTATTCAAAGTTGGATTGAAGAGGATAAATTTTTAGAAAATCTCTTATCTCGCTTGTTAAAGAACGCTATCCCACAATCTTCTGCGCAAAAGTCAATAAAAGAACCCCAACAATCATTCACAGATGCGCAGTTGATTGCCTATCAATTACTAAAAGGGTTGCCCAGCGCAAATGAAGCAAGTAGAAAGTCGCTTTGCAAAGGTTTAATAGAGGCTTGCAAAGGCGAAGAAAAACCTAAAGAGACAATTGGCAAAGCATTCACCGGCTACTTGAGATCTGTTCGAAAAGCCGAAGCCAAGCGAAATTTGATGCAAACCGAGAGCTGGCTGAATCAATTGGCCAGTAATAATGCCATCAATTGGATAGTCCCTTTCAAACTTGGCTATCATGTCAAAGCGGAAGGCAAAGGCAAAATCCTGGACAAGCGGTATAAAAAAGCAAAACTTGACTATGCTATCCGTATTTTTAATAAAGAACCGGTGATTGGCCAAGCTGAGGAAGAAGAAATCGATTTTTCCCTGCTGCTTCCTAGTTTTATTCAAGGCATGCAGGGCATGAAGACCGGAGAAGAAAGAATGATCTACCTTCATCCGGAAATGGCTTATGGAGAAAATGGCTTTCTAGACCCCAATGTAGGTCTTCAGGCTTACGTAAAATTAATTGAAATAATAGAAGAAGAAACGTCCGAACAAAAGGAGATAACGCTAGAGACTCTTTCCTTTAAACAGGAAGCGGATAAGCCTTTGCCGGATACAGAAGAGGCTTTACTAAACTATCTGTACGTTTTGGGCTATAACCTATATGATTATTTAAAAAATGCTCATTCGCTTTTTGCGATTGCTGACTTATGCGAAGCAATTAATTCAGTCGATTTACAACTAATTGACTTTAACATGCCGTCAAGCGAAAGCTTTAAACGGCTCAATCATCTCCATTGGAAAATTTATCAGCAAAAGCGCCAAGAGGCTTATCAACAAGCTGATCATGTTTTCGCTGATTTAAGCAAAGATCCTGCGTATGTGTGCCTGCATCCTGGCCGCGTTTACTGTAAAGGAGCGGTGAGAGAAAAACCCGCCGAAGAAAATTCAATCAAAATGATTAAGTATGCGATTAGAGATAAAAACGGAAAACTGATAAAGCCTTCTTCAGAGGAAATCGTCTGCGAATCAGGCTTAATAAGAGGGATTTATCAAAGTCTGCCTTATCTTTATCCCGAGCAGGCCTATATTTTATATATTCATCCGGAATGGGGATATAAAAATAGCGATAGCTTGGTTGGCAACAAAGAATTGATTGTCCATTTAAAATTGCTCAGCGAATAAAAAAATTTCAGCGGTTGTTTTCCGTGAATTATCAACAATTTTCTTGATAGATTAGGGCAAGGTTTGTATAAATGGCTCATCCCTAAAATTTTCAGGAGAATTTTTATGAAATTCATTAGAGGTTTCTTATTAAGCTCTATTCTATCCGTTTCCTGCTTTGCCGGCCAGAATGTGGATACCTATTATTTCTCAACAGGAAGTCATTTAATTCCTGTCGATCAACAGGCTTTAGTATTAAAGAAAGTTTACTTCTCGCCGGAGCAATTAGTTGCCACGCAAGAGGGATTATTTATTCAGCAAGATAATAGTTATGTCGCAGTTCAAGCAATCTACTATGATGCCGATGGAATGCATTATTTGGCAGGCCTTTATGGAGACTGTCCAAATGGCCATCCTTATGGCAATGATCCTGGTGATGGTTGCTACGGAGGAGAGAGGTGTCCGCACAGTGATAGTTATGACGGCAGAGATCGAAACTAATATAAATTATAATATCTTTTGTCCATTTTTTAGCTGTGTTGAAAAATTGAGAAAAATGTCTAAAAAAAGAAACTCCTTGTCTCTCCGGCAAGAGAAAACAAAGGAGTTTCAGATACCCGAACGCAATTAGGCTTACTATAACAAACAACTCTTCACTTTTTTCATCGATCCCAAATTGTTTAAATCTTTAAGTATATTAGCTCAAAAGAAAGGAAAAGGAAGGCCTATCGAATTTCCTCATTCGTTAATCCTGCTTATGATGGTGAAGATTCACTATAGACTACCTTATAGAAAGACTACCTTATAGAATACTGGAAGGATTTGCCAAATCCGTCCTTGCACTGATATAAAGAGCTCAAATTGCCAACCTATTCTCTTATCTGCAAAAGAGCTTGTCTACTTAAGGATTCTCTTCCCAAGCTAAGCTTGCGTTGTCCACAAACTGTTCTTTTAGATGCTTCCGGGTTAAAAGTCATCGGGGAAGGAGAATGGAACGTCAAGATTCATGGAAGTGGAAGGCCTCGCAAATGGATTAAAATCCATCTGGCTGTAGATCCTAAAACTCAAGAAATAGTCGCCCATGCTATAACAGTTAGCCAGTGTAGCGATGGAGCAGAAGAGCTATTGAAGCAAAGCGGGAAGACAGTCAAGACAGTTGGGACTGACCTGCTCCCCAAAAGTAAATTGTAAAGCAGGAAAAAACAATTGCAAACTGTCCATCTGGATCTTGATAGCGGAATGGATTGTCAGGGACGTAGTGGTAGAGGTTCAAGCCATCTTCGAAGCCAATGGGATCGGCTGTCTGCCAGCGCATGAGGCGCGGATTGTAAAAGCGATGGGCAAATAAAACAAGCCAAGCGATTTCGCGTCGGTTGCCAAAACCCCAGCGACTGGCTAGCTTTGTATTGCCTTCTAAAGTTTTTTGACAAAAGCAGAATAAGACATCCACTGCGCAAGGCTGCCATCTTGCTTGCATAAAGCACTGAGGTAATATTAATTATATGAAAATTAAATTAGTATTTAACTGGAAGAATAAGGAATTAGAAATGATTTTGGAATTTCTATTGCTTGTCCGTTATCAAATTCTATGAGATATAATTCAGAATTAATATTTTGATTAAATCGTTTTGCAATTTCAATACTATTAATAACCCTAATTCCGCAGATGCTTCCTATACAGCCCGGCTTATAACATAAGGGCGCATTTTGTTTAATTATCACCGTATCTCCGTAATCAAACTTGCTATTTAATAATTTATCGGCAGCCATGGAGTTCCATCATTATTATTAATTCCTGTAACATGAGCATGAGGCTCTAAAGCTCTTGGGTCTTTATGAGTTTGAGGACTATGAGGACCATCTTTTCTGATACCTGTAGGATTATCAAATTCATCTCTTACTTGAATCCATTTTCCATCACGAGATCCTGTCACATGCTCTCCTACTTTAACGGGTATGACATTACCCTTTTCATCAACAACCATTATATCAGTTGAAACATTTCCTTCGAATGGATTAGTTTTTGTTTCAGACTTTTCTTTGTGTTCCCTTTCCTCTTTCTCTAACTCGTTTTGATTATATTTATTATCATCTTCTCTATTTAGCTCATAAACAAGCCATCCAAGGCCAAAAGCCAGAGCACCGCCACCTACATAATATAGCGTAGGAGCGATAAATGTTACCGCCACCCCAAATTGCCAAGTAAGAGGAATGAGAAATGCATATTGTCCATCCGGATCTTGATAGCGGAATGGATTGTTATGGACGTAGTGATAGAGGTTCAGGCCATCTTCGAAGCCGATGGGATCGGTTGTTTGCCAGCGCTCTACAATAGATTTACTTCATGGTACTTCTATAGTGACAGCTTCTGCGATAACTTGAATAAATGGAAAATCTTGTATATCTTCTATTTGAAAATGCTTGTAAGGATGATCTAAGGGAACTTTAATATATTCGATTGATAAGGCTTCTTCTAAGAATAAAGAGGAATTTAATTCATATAATCCCTTTGGAACATCACCTAGCCTATATAAAAACTGTATGGCATGTTTAAAGACAACTTTAAACGGTTCTTCTTGCCAAGACTTCATGTAGATCGTCAAAGTAGCATCTCTTTCCATATGAAAAGATTGATATTCAGAATCAGCAAAACTAATAGGTGGTGGTATGCGTTTTTTATTCATTAATCCTCCAAGAAATATTAGTAAAATTAATATTTAAAAACTTCGATTCAAAGATTGTAAATATACTATTAAGTTGTTTTCTTCTGACATATGAACCTATCCCGATAATATTTTAAGCTTATTTATCCAAAAGAAGATCAGGCTAAAAGTTAAGAATCCTTTCCAATAACAAAGACGTCTCTCCCAGCGGACAACAAGTCGCCTAAATTTTCTTTGCAGCCAAGAAATAGCCCGTTCAACTTTCCATCTGAATTTGGCTAAATTACAAACGATTTTCTTAGCTTTTTTTGCTGCGCCTATTCTTCTATAAGGAATAAAAGGAAAAATCTTCCTCTTAAGTAATTTGTCTCTAAGCTCTTCTGCATCATATCCTTTATCTGCCTCAAAAATAGGGATCAATCCGTTTAGCAAATATCTTTGATTGGTAAATTCTTCAATCCCATCTAAGAGATTTTCTACCTGTTGCCTTTCATCTCCTTTAGCCGAAGTCACTTCAAAGTTAATAGGATAGCCATTGCCATCTATAACCATAATCAATTAGCTGACCTCCTCCTTTGCCTGCTGAAAAAAAAACCATCGGCAGCCAGCCTTTCGAAATTGAGCAGACCTTGAAGCTCTGCTTGCTCTCTAATTGCCATCAAGATCTTTTCTAATGTCCCATTTGTTTGCCAAATTCCTAACCATCTATGACTTGCCGATTTTGAAGCCCAATGATCTCCTTTTGGCAAATCACACCATCTAGCTCCATTAATCAAAATCCATAGGAGGCTATTGCATACCTCTCTCCAAGGAGTATGAGGCTTACCTTTCGCTCTCTTTTTAGGTTCTTTAGGCAAAAAATATTTCTAAGACTTGCCATTGATCATCACTCAATCCTTCAAATCTATTACCTTTCATCTCTTCCTCTATTTTTCAACTAAAAATATGAGAAAGATAATCTATTCCTTAAAAAAATTTCATTATCGGGATAGGTTCATAAAAGGATTCAGAATCACCAAATTAATATTCTTTACTGCAGAGGTTTTTTATTCATTAAATCACTCCCGGAAAATATTCACCTGGTAAAAATCCTGTTCCCATTTTTGGTTGATAACCTGGTGGTTTTATTATCTCTTTATTCTCATGTTCCCAACTTTTACTAGGATTCCTTCGCGTTTCAACATGATAATGTTGTTCATGATGCCTGGGATTATAAGTATCTTTTTCTTCCATTTCATGTTTTTCTGGGCGGATCCTCAGGTTATCAGCTGTATAAATATGTCCTTTATCATCTCTAGGCAATTCAGGCATTAAATCATCAGGGTTTTTAGGAAATTTAAACTTTTCTTTATTTTTATCACTTTCTTTTTCTTCCTCTAACTCATTCTGATTATATTTATTATCATCTTCTCTATTTAGCTCATAAACAAGCCATCCAAGGCCAAAAGCCAGAGCACCGCCACCTACATAATATAGCGTAGGAGCGATAAATGTTACCGCCACCCCAAATTGCCAAGTAAGAGGAATGAGAAATGCATATTGTCCATCCGGATCTTGATAGCGGAATGGATTGTTATGGACGTAGTGATAGAGGTTTAGCCTATCTTCGAAGCCGATGGGATCGGCTGTCTGCCAGCGCATGAGGCGTGGATTGTAAAAGCGATGAGCAAATAGCACGAGTCCCGCGACTTCCCGTCGATTGCCAAAGCCCCAAGGACAGGCCAGGCTCGCTTCTCCTTGCGTAGCCTGCGAACCAAAGGCTGAATAGCCTTTCCATTGCGCCAAGCTGCCATGGTATTTAGGATAAATAAGTTTGATTTTAGCTTTTTAACTTCTATCTTTAATTACTGTTACAGATTCTGCTACAACTTGTATAAATGGAAAATTGTCTATATCTTCGAGATGGAAAAGCTTATAAGGATAACTAGATGGCATATATCCGTATGCTTGTAGCAATGCTTCATTTAAAAAAGAAGATCCATTAGGTAATTCATATAATTGTTTTGTTACGCTCTCTAATTTATAAGAAAATTGAATCGTATTAGAAAATATAATTTTTAATATTTTTGCATCCCAAGATTTAAGGTAAACTGTTAAGGTTGCATCTTCAGACATATATAAAGATCTATATTCTGAATCTGCGAAATCAATGTGTTCAGCTATAATTTTCTTATTCATTAAATCATTCCTGGAAAATACTCACCTGGTAAAAATCCTGTCCCCATGCCCTCATAATAACTCGGAGGTTTTATAATTTCTGTATTTTTATTTTTCCAGTTAGCTTTTGAGGGATCCCTTCGCGTTTCAACATGATAATGTTGTTCGTGATGCCTAGGATTATAAGTATCGCCTTCTTTCATTTCATGCTGCTCTGGACGAATCCTCAGATTATCGGCTGTCTGAATACATCCTTCATCATCTCTAGGCAATTCAGGGAGTAAATCATCAGGATTTTTAGGAAATTTAAACTTTTCTTTATTTTTATTACTTTCTTTTTCTTCCTCCAACTCATTCTGATTATATTTATTATCATACCACTTATTAAGTTCATAGACAGCCCAGCCAGCGCCAAAGGCTAAGGTTGCACCAGCGACATAGGCTAGCGAAGGAGCGATAAATGTTGCCGCTACTCCAAATTCCCAAGCAAGAGGAATGAGAAATGCAAACTGTCCATCTGGATCTTGATAGCGGAATGGATTGTTATGGACGTATTGATAGAGGTTCAGGCCATCTTCGAAGCCGATGGGATCGGCTGTCTGCCAGCGCATGAGGCGTGGATTGTAAAAGCGATGAGCAAATAGCACGAGTCCTGCGACTTCCCGTCGATTGCCAAAGCCCCAAGGACAGGCCAGGCTCGCCTCTCCTTGCATGGTTTGCGAGCCAAAGGCTGAATAGCCTTTCCATTGCGCTAGGCTGCCGTCTTGCTTGCGCAGGGCGCAAAGATGATGGCGAAAATCTTGAACGGGAAAGAACGTTCCTTGCTTGAGCTCGATGGCAAAAACCTTATCCTGATCGGCATTGGGATGCACGATGCGCAATTCTTGAATCTTACCGCCGAGCAGGCTGCCGATTTCTTGGTCGCCTTGGTAGAGCAGCTGCTTGGATCCTTCCTGGTCAGCTAAGAGAATGCAGCGATTAAAGGCATCATAGCCAAACAGAATCAAGGCGCCATTTTGCTCGCAGCTGATCAGGCGGTTCAAGGCGTCATAGCGATAAAGCGCCGGCGGATGGCTTTGGGCAATCAGGTTTCCATTGACATCATAGCTATAAGCCGATTGCTCGTCTTGCGTGACTTGATTCAGGGCATTGATTCCCCTCGCCTGGCCGTTTTTGGCTAGGCAATTGCCAAGCGAATCATATTGATAGCAATTCGTGTCGTTTCCGGCCTCTACAGCCAAATGATCGAAGCGATCATAGCTGAAAGCGCTTTTTTGTTCGCCGCTTGGGGTTTTCTGCATCATGGACAGCAAATTGCCTGCCGGATCAAAGGCATCAAGAGTAGATGTCCAATAAGGCGATTCTGTCTTGATTGCACGTCCTAGCAAGTCGTACGTATAATCAACCTCTCCTGCCGGAGAGCGTTCTTTCAATAAGCGGCCGCACTGATCATAATCCAAGCAATTGCAAGTATAGCAAAGCTTGCCGAAGGCATTGATGCGCTGAACCTGCCACAAATGGAACGCATCATAGCTATAGAGAATGAAAGAGCCATCGGGCAGCGTCAATTGAATCAGGCGGTCGAGCGCATCGTACGTGTAATGCAAGATGGCGCCGGCGCTTAATTCTTCTTTGATTAACCGATTCCATTGGTCATATGCGCGCTTTTGAACCGTGTGATGCACAACATCTTTAATTTCAATGGGATTGTCATGCAAATCATAGCTGTACTGATAGCCAATCGTGCCATCGGTTGATGCCATGGCTGCCAGCCTTCCCAACGCGTCATAAGCATAATGGATCGACACGCCATCGGGCTTGTCCTTGCGGATTAAACGCCCTCTTCCGTCATAGGCATAGCGAGTGGTGTGGTTCGCGGGCCATTCCGTTTGAGAGGCCAGCCGGTTGCAGCTGTCATATGCCGATAGAATGGTATATTCCCGGATGGGATTTCCCTGATGCATGACACGTTCGCTTTGTTTGACGAGGTTGCCGGCCGTATCATAGGCAAAAGAGGTGGACGAGACGACTTGATTGCCTTCAAAAAGAGAGCGCTGAGCGAGGCGTTGATAAGCATCGTCGACCTCGCCGGTCAGCCTTTTTAAGGGATCTTTTATGGTTCTGCCCCTGACCCTTTGATTCAAGGCATTGACAAGGTCATGGTGATGCGCCTTTTCTGTCCGATTGCCCAAAGGATCTTCCTGCCAAGCAAGGCTGCCATCCGTTTGATAATGGGCGCGATAAACGGCCGTTTGATGGTCCGCATGCCAAACTGTCTTGCTGATCTGGTTGCCATGCCGATCGTACGCATATGTTTCCTTGGCATAGACTTGGCCTTGGCTGTCCTGTAAGACTTTCGAAACAAGGCGGTCAAGCCAATCATATTGATAGCATTCGCTTTGCAGCTCTTGCCCGTTCGAGCAGCGGCTCAATTTAACGATCCGGCCAAGATCGTCATAGGCATAAGCGATCGTTTTTTCGTGGCTGCCAATGACTTCCAAAATTTTTCTTCCAGCTCCATCGTGCTCGTAATACGTGACGACTCCCATGGCATCTTGTTTGGATTTCAGCAAGTTCCCTTTATAAGTATAGGTTTCTTGCTTAATAAGCTGGTTATTTTCATCCCATGTGACTTCTTTGATCAGCCGTCCTTTAGGATCGTAAGCATATTGGACAGATGTCCCGTCGGCGTGCCATTTCTGCTTGAGCCATCCGGAAGGATAGTAAATAAAGCGCTCCTCTGATTGATCGGGATAAAGAATCCTCGTCGGGCTGCCGTAGCTGTTATAGGCATAGCAGGTGGTAAATCCCCTTTCATCCGTTTGCGAGATCATTTGGCCAAGCGCATTATATGTCCTGGCAATGGAAGGGTTCGCAGGGTTTTCTCCGCTCACTTGCATGAGCGGTTTGACGCACGCAATCTGATTTCCTAAACGATCGTAGGCATAGGTGGTTTGATGCCCATAGGGGTCGGTTTCAGCAATCAGCTGATTCAGGGAATTATAGGCATAAGTTGTCGTAAAAATGTTTTGCCGGTGATGCTCTTCCTTGCGTATGAGCCGGTTGGCCTGATCATAAAAATAGCGGATCTGCTTGCCTCCGACAAAATCCTCTTTGATTTTGTTGTTATTGTCATCATAGGCATAGCAGGTGACTTCTCCCAAAGGATTGCTTTCGGCAATCAAGCGCTGGCGGTCATCGTAAGCTTTATTGATTTCGTAGCAGAATTCGTTTTTTGCGTTGTAAATTTTCTGCGAGATTTCATTGCCGTATGCATCGTAGTCAAAACGCGTCGTTTTTAAAAGAAGCATCTCGCCGCCACTGCGATTGAGAGCCGTCTCTATTTTTTCTTTTGGCTTTCCAAACGAGGCAAGTGCGGAATTTGTTTCCGGTTGAAAATAAGTGACCCGCCGATACGTGACATTGAAATCTTCCGTGTGGTGCAAGCCGCTGCCATCATCTTCAATGCGAATAAAGGGCTGGCCATTAGGGTCATAGTATTGAAACACCCTTTCTTGAATGAGCCCGCCATAGGCTTGCACTTCTTCCGTCAGAAGATTGGTTCCCTCTTCATAGGCATAAGCGATGGATAGGCCTTCCGGCGTGGCCTTCTTTTTAAGCAGATTATAGCCATTTTGATCATATTCATAATCAATGGCATAACTATCCATTTGGCGCTTTTGTTCGAGCAGGAAGCTTTCTGGCTTCTCTCCCGTTAGATTGCCATACCGCGTTTGGCGGGTGATATTGCCTCGGCTATCATAGCGCATCGTCGTGAGATGGAATAGCTGATCGCCCAACAAAACAGCTTTGGCTTTCAACCATCCTTCTTGTCCGGGGAGCGTGCTCCAGCTGAACTTCTGCTGCTTGACGATTTGTCCTTGGTCTATTTCGCTGATGCGGTCAATCCGATTCTGCGGGTCAAAATAATAGATGGTGGACTGCTTTAAGGCATTTTCGACAATCGTAAAGTTCTCTCCATACGCAAAGGTATAAGAAGAAATCAGCTCTCCTTTTTCTCCAAGCGGCTCTTGCAAGCTTTTTACTTTGTCATTGGAATAGATGGCCCGGATCAGCTGCCCAGCCTTAGCGACATGGGTGACTTTGGGAATATTATGATAATCGCACTCCGCCTGATAAGCGGTGACTCCTTTTTGGCTGGACTCCACTTTTTGAAGAATATTTTTATAGACATATTCTTTTAATGAAGGGCTATAGACTTCGCCTTTCCTCTTTGCATAGTAAACAGCCTTTCCGCAGGAACTAGCCACCAGGCAGCCGGTTGGGGAATGCGTGAACGTCAATTCGTTAATAAGCTGGCCTGAGCGGTTTAAGGTACGGACTTTGGAAAGAGCGGGCTTCCCATCGGGAAAGCAGTAGTCAAAGCGCAGCGTATTTCCGTTGGGCTTTTTTTCTTCAGAGAGCAAATAGCCAAATTTTGTGGGGAACCCCATTTCCTTTTGCTTTTGACTGGATAATTTGATCGACCATCCATATGTACGCTTAGCTCCGTTTCCAAGCCGAACCGTCCAATAAAGCCCTTGCTCGCTGGGCTTGTAGACGGCTTCCCAATTGACAAAATTGGCATGTCCGCTCATGGCTACCCGGCTGACGTTAGTATAGCCTTTTTGAAGCAGGCGTGGGTCTATCTGTAAAAGGGAGGCATGATTGATTCCCCGATAAGGAATCATAAATCCCTCACGCTCGCAAATTAAGGCATGCGAATGCCTAGCCCCCTCTTCCGCCTCAGTTGCCAATAGGGGAAATTGAGAGCCAAATCCCATGCCGAAAAGCGATTCGCTCTCTTGGCCGCTGTCATAATAACGGGTTAGCTTAATGGGATCGATCGTTGAGCCGATTAAATCGGTTTCGGTCTGAAAAAATTGGCCGGACGCCACATTGACACAGCCGGCAACTGTCGTGAGGGGCTCGCACTCCGCCGAAAGGGAAAAGTCTTTTTCCCCTACTTCCTTTTCCTTGCTCCACTCCATGCGCCCCATCCAACAAGAGGCGGCTTCCCCCTCTTCCCTCTCGCTCAAATCCCAATCAATGGGAAAAGAAGCCATTTCTCCTGCAAATCCATATAGAGAACTTAATAAAAAAAAGAAGAGAACAAAACCTGCGCGACGCATACATTTTTCCTGGCTGATAGCCATCTAAGCGAAAACTTAAAAATTTAGCTTGGGAGTGTATAGAAGAAAAGGAAATGTGTAAAATAAAATTTTTTGATGACGCTTTTGACACCTAACAAAAAGAATTTGCAAGTCCTTAAACTGTTTAAAAGCGTACATATGATCAATCGAACCGGTTAGTCAAAGAAGAATTAAGTGTCGGTATGTTCTTTAAACAGTTTTTGAAATGTTTGCTTAATAGTTTTTTCCTTAAGGCTACAGTCGTAAAATGCGGAATTTTTAAGATCACTTTCAAGAGGGCAAAAATAGAAAGGACAAACCCGATTAGCTACCGATAAGGAAGACCATAAACAACTTTTAGTGTCATCATGCAGAGAATAGCATCATCGGAATATTGCTGAGGAGAGCCAATGAAATGTGGATCTCTTACAAATTGCCATTTTTCGATCGCATCTTCACTAACCTAAAGAGAAAGACACCCACGTTTTTTTCAGAGATTCGTTATATTGAGTCCACTTCCGTAGTTTGTATTGGGACATTGTAAGCTCCGTTTCGTGTCAGAAGCAAACAAGCTTACAATTTTTTTTCCTGGCAATACAATATTCCCCTAAAGTCAAACAATTTTAGGATAAGTCGACCGAAGGAAGACTTATTCTACAAGACCGCGTCGGCCTCCAAAACAGATATAGGTGTATTATGAATAAAAGAGCCTTCATTTCTTTAAATCCTAATTATTCAACACAGCCACATAGAAGTAAAAAAACTATATCTCAAGCACGCTCGTTTATTAACCTGAATTTTGAGTTTAGTGTTCAATTCCAAAATCAGTCATAAAGGCTCCCGTAAAGATAGACGGAGATTTTAACCCAAAGAAGTTGACAAGACATCTATAAGCAATTAGCGTTGAGAAAATAGGGACCATTTCAATCATTCAAAACTATCGCTAAGTATTTGAATTGGTCAAATAATCGTAAAAGTCAGACTCGCTGGTGATTAAAATACTATGATAAAGAGCGCAGATGGGCTGAATGGCCTCTAGGATTTTTTGATCGCCGACCCCAGGCGTGCAAATGGCATCTAGTTGAGGAATCAGCTTTTGCTGTTCCAGCATTTTAAGGCCTAATAGGTAATCTTGTGTGCTGTACCCTTCTTCAGGAACGCGGAAAAAAATTAAGTTCCGCTTGAATAGAATGGCCTGGACTGCGTAATAAAGCCCCCTGCTATAAGGAGGGGGATTGCCGAAGAACTCATCGAGCTGGGCCAGACTTTGACAAAAATAAGCAGTGTGAAACTCTCCGCGCTCGGCCTCCCCAAAAAGAGCAATTGTGTAAACTGATTCCATGCTTCATCCCTATCCTTATTCTGTAGTCTGCCAGAAAATAGCTGAATTTAAAGTCCATATCAATGGCTAAAAATGGTTTGTTTGATCTGATGAAAGCGGTTGCTGTCGCGATATAAAGCTGTCTGTCCAAGGCCAGATTCAATGGCCAGCAAGCGGTTGTATTTGGCAACCCGATCGGACCGCGACAGGGACCCGGTCTTAATTTGACCTGAATTAGTTGCCACGCAAATATCGGCAATTATGCTGTCTTCAGTTTCACCGGATCGGTGGGAAATAATCGTGGCATAGCTATTGGTCTGTGCCAAGCGAATTGTCTCTAATGTTTCCGTCAACGTGCCAATTTGATTGACTTTGATTAAAATGGCATTTCCTACTCCCATTTCCATGCCTTTGCGCAAAAACTTGGGATTGGTCACAAAAATATCGTCGCCAACAATTTGAATTTTTTTACCCATTCGTTCTGTCAAGAGCTGCCAGCCGGCCCAATCGCCCTCTGCCAATCCATCTTCGATAGAATCGATGGGGTAATTTTGACAAAGTTCTTCCAAATAAGTAATTTGCTCTTCTGCCGAACGCTCTGCAAACTCTTTATTGGCTTGCTTTTTCTTCTTATCGAAATAGCGATGAGTTCCCTTGTCATAAAATTCCGACGCGGCGCAATCAAGCGCTAGCGTAACCTGCGAACCTGGACGGTAGCCCGCTTTTTCGATCGCCATCAAAATAAGATCCAAGGCTTCTTCATTTGATTCGAGACGAGGAGCAAATCCGCCTTCATCGCCTACTGCAATGACGTGTCCGGCTTTTTTCAAAATAGACTTGAGTGTTTGAAAAATTTCAGCTCCCCAACGGACAGCTTCGCGGAAGGTATGAGCGCCAACGGGGCGGATCATAAACTCTTGGAAATCCAATAAATTATCTGCATGCGCGCCTCCATTGATGATATTCATCATTGGGCAAGGAAGAATGTAGGCATGCGTTCCGCCAATATAGCGATAAAGGGGCATCTTGGCAGTTAACGCTCCTGCACGGGCTAACGCGAGGGATGCGCCTAAAATGGCGTTGGCCCCCAAGCGGCCTTTATTTTCCGTTCCATCCGCTTCGATCATCAAGCGGTCGAGCCTTTCCTGGTCGCAAACATGCTCGCCTATAAGAATTTGAGCAATGGGACCGTTGACATTGGCAATAGCTTTCAATACCCCTTTGCCAAAATAATAATGAGGATCTCCATCCCGTAATTCCAGCGCCTCATTCTCTCCGGTCGAAGCCCCTGATGGGACGGAGGCTTTGACCATGACATTTTGGTCGGTGATGAGCTCAACCTCAATGGTTGGATTTCCCCTAGAATCTAAAATTTCTCTTCCCTTGACTGATCTGACGTAAGACATACATACCCTCTAGCTTTAACGAATGTTAAACATAAAGATTGAAGGTTTTAAGTACAAATATTTATTCTAAACTTTATTTTTACCGCCTGACATGCTCTTCTTTAACGCTTTCCATTAAAGCCTGATAGGAATCATACCGCACAGGTGAAATGCGCCCTTCCTCCAACGCTTTTTGCACTGCACAGTTATCTTCATGAGTATGGGTACAATCGGGAAATTTGCAATCTAAGCCGCATTCGTGAATCTCGGTAAAGTAACCTTCAACTTCGTCCTTTGCCAAGTCCCATACCCCAAAACTCTTGATGCCCGGCGTGTCAATACACCATCCGCCAAATTCTAAGGGAATAAGCTGGGTCGTCGTCGTCGTATGCGCTCCTTTCTTGGTTTTATCAACCGTCTCTCCCACGCGGAGATCCAATCCCGTAATGGCGTTAATTAAAGAGGATTTTCCCACTCCCGATTGTCCGGAAAAAACAGAGGCTTTATCTTTCATGGCTTGCCGCAAAGCATCCAATCCACTGTTTTTTATCGAGCTGACGGATATAACGGGAACGCCGACAACGGCATAGGCATTGAGCAATTCGTGATATAATGCCCTTTCCCCCTCTAAAAAGTCTGTTTCGTCTTCCGTTGGTTCTTCTAGCAGATCAATTTTATTGATGACGATTAAGGGATCCATGCCGCCTTTATGGGCAGCAATGATATAGCGATCTAGCAAAGAAGGCTTCAAAGGCGGATTGACAACAGAGGTGGTGATAATGACCAAGTCAATATTGACAGCAATAAGTTGTTCCTTGCGCCTCGACAGGTTATCGGCACGCGAAAGGATGGTGCGTCTTGGCTTTACGCTGGCAATAATGCCCTCTCCTTCGCTTGTTTTTTCAAACAAGACAAAATCGCCGACGGCGACAAGATTTTTAGCCTGCGTCTTATCTCTTTTGAGCAGCCCTTTGAGAACACAGCTAATTTTTTCTCCGTTCCAATCCACAACAATTCCCTGAGGAATGATTGATAAAACACGCCCCTCTAACCATTCTTGCTTGCTTAATTTAGCCTGATGCCCCCTCTCCAGCCCTTTCAAATATTTTTCCTGATCGGTTTTTTTAAATTTGGAACGGTCATTGGCTGAGGCCAACTTCCGCTGCATTTTTCCTTCTTTGCGGTGTCGTTTCTTAAAAAACTCTTCCTCCGACTCCCTCCAGTCATCCGAATGATTTTTTTGATCGTCTTGAATCATAAATTTTTCCTTAACCTTTCAATAAATAGAGAAGAATCGCGCCAGCAATAGCGACGTTCAAAGACTCCATTTCTCCGGGCATGGGAATGGTCACAGGCTGGCAAAAACGCTTGACTTCCTCTGATGCCCCATGCGCTTCATTTCCTAATATTAAGACTTTTTCATTTGAAGAGGCAACCTCTTCCGGTCGCTTGCCCCTCAAATCCGCAACGAAGCAGGGCAAATCCCTGTCCTTGACCAGCGCCTCCAATTCCTTGGCCGACCCCTTTGCCAAAGGCAGTTTAAACTGCGCTCCGCGAGCCGCACGCATGGCCTTTTCGTTAAAGGGATCGCAGCAGCCTGGCAAAAGATAGGCCCCTTCCCATCCCAGAGCTAAGGCTGTGCGCAAAAGAGTACCCAGATTGCCCGGATCATTGATGCCGTCCAAGGCCATGATGAGATTGGCCTTCTTTAAGGAAGCAAACGAGGGCATTTGGACTTCTGCCAATACACCTTCCGGAGAAGTCATTCCGGAAATTTTTTGCATGATGGCATCCGTCACAATCCACTCTTCCGGCGCTTGGCATTCAATCAAATGCGCTTGTGCCTGCGTATAGATGATTTTCTTTAACCGTGCGGTCACCTCTTGAATAGGTTTTATCCCTTCTAAAATGAGAGCCTGCTGCTCATGACGGTAATGGCTATCTGTTCTGAGCTTGACCAAATGTTTGACAAGCGGATGCTGCAGACTTGTAATAATATGCTGTTTCATAGGGCATTCTTCCAAATCGGTAAACAGGCTAATCGATCTATAATCGGTTCTCCATTCTGATAATTCTCATTCACTGCAATTTTTTCCGCTTCTTTAAGCAGTGCTCCCATATGCTTTCCGGGTGAAATTCCCTTTCCTTTTAAAAGGGCAGCCGAGACCAAAGGCTTATTTTCCCGAATGCGCTTAATATGAGGCTGCAGCCGATCAAAACGCTCTTGATGGCGCTGCAATAGAAGCATGCGTTCTTTTTCAGGATAAACAGCCGCAATAATGTCCAAGCTTAACCGATAGTCCGGATGGGCCAATGCATGTATCCAGGCATACGGCTCCAGTTCGCCTTGCTTGCGCTCAGTTTTTATCAATTCTGTTAGGTTATCCAAAAACTCTATCAATTTGATGTCTCGATTAGTCGCTTTAATCCGCTTGGCAATTTCTATTTTCTGCGATAAAGGCGCCGCGGGAAAAAGCGCCATCAAGTAAACGATTGTCGGCGCCTGAGGAGGGAAATGGGCGTAGCTTTGCACCAAATGCTTCAGCTCTTTGATATGCATGTTTTCCAGTTCTGGAAAAATGACATCGAGCAGGGATAAGCGATGCATTTCAACAAGGGCCTGATCAAAGCGCGGATAATTGGCCATTTTATTGAATTCTTGCCATACCCTTTCCATGGCCACTGCCGGAAAAAGCTTGTCTGCCATTTCACGGATCGCCTCTTGGGTTTCTGCCTCGATGATAAAACTGAAGCGCGAAGCAAAACGGAAAGCCCTTAGCATCCGCAGCCTGTCTTCAAAGAACCGCTCGTAAGGATTGCCGATCGTGCGAATCACGCCGCGCTTGATATCATCTTGTCCATGCACAAAGTCATGGATGACGTCTGCTAACGGATCATAAAACATCCCATTAATGGTAAAATCCCGCCTCAAGGCATCCTCTTTGGGCGTGGACATTTCAATGCCCTCCGGATGCCGACCATCGACATACTGCAAATCTTTGCGAAATGTGGCGACTTCAAATTGATGGCCTTCCATAAGGACGATCACAACGCCGAATGCCAGCCCCACCAAGATTGTATTGGGAAAAAGGTCCATGATTTCAACCGGAGTCGCATTCGTCGCAATATCAATATCCTCGGAAGGATGGCCCATGACATAATCGCGCACCCATCCTCCGGCAAAATAAGCCGTATAGCCTGCCTTGGCAAGCTTAGAGACAATTGTTTTGGCAAGTCGAAAAGTATCCATGTGAGTTAATCAGTAATTTTATAAATACCTGCTTAATTGTTTTAATAGTATAATAGCTCAAATGTGAGATAATACCTAGTGCTCTGTAATTAATTATCATTCTTTATTTGCAGCAAATTAATGCCATGACAACAACTTCCAAAATAAGCATTTTAAACGAACAGACCATTAATAAAATTGCAGCAGGCGAAGTGATTGAAAATCCCTCGTCGGTTGTCAAAGAATTAGTAGAAAACTCGCTGGATGCAGGCGCCACCGAAATTTGCGTAGAAATTCAAGGAGGCGGACGCCAGTTGATCCGCATTTCCGATAATGGATGCGGCATGTCGCCCGAAGATGCACTATTATGCTTAGAGCGGCATGCAACATCCAAGATCAAAGAGGTGGAAGATATTCAAGATTTGCTGACCATGGGTTTCCGCGGGGAGGCCATTCCTTCCATTGCCGCCATTTCCAAGTTCTCGCTATTGACTTGCCCTCGCTTAGAAAATAAGCAGACAGAAGGCACGCTAGTTTCTGTCGAGGGGGGCAAATTGATCTCCAGTTCGCCAGCTGCCCGTGCACCCGGCACGACCATGGAAGTCCGATCCCTCTTCTATAATGTACCCGTCCGCCGCAAATTTCAAAAATCGCCCAGCTATGACGCCCAAGAAATTTTAAAAATCTTAAGCGCGCTTGCCTTAGGCCATCCTTCCGTGCAATTCGAGCTTATCAGCGACCAAAAATCCCTTTTTAAAACGCCTCTTCTTCCCGCTCATTATACTTTCCAAGAGAGCCTGAACAAACGCATAGAAACGCTTTTGGGAAAAGAATTCGCTTCTTCGCTTTGCCCTTTGCACTTCGAGCAAGCTCCCTATGAACTAAAGGGCTTTATTGGCACGCCTTCCCATCACAAGGCCAATCGCACCGGCCAGTACCTGTTTATCAACCAACGTGCCGTTTATTCGCCTTTTATAGCCTCTGCCATCCGCGAAGGATATGGGACGATGCTTGGAACTAACCGCTATCCTGTCTTTGTTTTACATCTGCACCTACCGGGAACCTTTTTAGATGTCAACGTCCATCCGCAAAAGAAAGAAGTTCGTCTGCGCCAAGAGCACCTGCTTAAAACTGCTCTAATCGAAGCGGTACAGAAAGCTTTACGCCAAGATCAACCGTCCTTTTTGACTCTCAATAAAGAACCCGATAGGCCCTTTCCTTCCTTATCAGCCCCTTACGCCTCTCTTTTGCCCCCGCCTTTTTTCCAAACTAAAAAAGAACTCTACGTAGAAGAGGAAGAGAACTGGGAATATAAAGCCAATCCCTCTTATATCCCGCCATCGCCCTCTTTACCGCCCCTTTCAAGCCCCGCCCTACCCGTTTTGCCGACAAGCCCGCTTTCTTCCTTAGAAACGCCCCCTTCTGTACTTGAGCCGGTTTTGCAATTTCGCACTAAACCAACAGACGCCGATCCAGCTCCTTTTTTATTTGATGCGCTTTCCGAAAAGCCCGCTTTTCCAACAGTCCTGACCACCCTCGTCGGATATATTATGCTGGACCCTTTTTCCTTAACCACTAACCACTGCCCTTCCCTGGTTCAAAAAGAGCGTGGAGGCTTATGCCTGATTGATCAAAAAGCTGCTTATGCCCGCATTTGCTATGAACGCCTGCTCAAGCAATCAGCTAGCCAGCCTCTTCCCATTCAGCACTTGCTCGTTCCCGCCACCATGCAATTTTCAGCCCCTGAGGCAGCTCTTTTAAAAGACCATTTGGCCCTTTTAAATGAAATGGGATTTTCCATTCGGGAATTTGGCGAGCATACATTCGTCTTGGACGCCTTTCCTGCCTTTTTTCAAAAAGAGCACCCCGAAGCCTGGCTCAGCGCAATTGTGCATGACTTGGCCGACAAGCAAGACATGCGTCAACTGCAGAGGAAAAAAGAAGAGCAGCTGGCCCTCGCTGCAAGCCGAGCATCTTTATCTAGCACAAAGCGCTTATCGCACGAGGAAGCGCAAGGGCTTGTCGATCAACTTTTTGCTTGCGACCTCCCTTTTCAATGTCCTTTTGGCAAGTCAACGCTTCTTTATCTCGCTCCCGGCGAATTGGCCGCTTATTTTACTTAATTAGCAAGCGAATCATCCTATTTCAGATGGGGACACTCTAAGAAGTCCTATTCAAAAAAAGACCCTCCTGCTATCAAATTGCTAGTCGCGCTAAGAGAGGATACCGAAAAGTGAACGTCTTTATTTGTTTGGTTTCATAAGAAGTGTTCACGATCTCAAATAAGTTTGCTTTGCCGCTCAATTTTGTTAGAAATGTAAAAAAATTAGCCATATTTTTTAATATGCCGAAATTTTTTACATGTTTATAACTAAATTCAGCATGCAAGTCATCCTATTTTTCAGATCAAGGATAACCTCTAAAGCTTTATTTCCAAGAACTTATTTTCCAAGACTGCTGCCCAATCGCCATCGTTTTAAATTATTAACAAACTTTTAATTAATAATATCTTAATAAATTATTTAAAAATAATGTTTAAAATTAATTACATTTCCAATCTAACTTATTAAATTATGAATACAAATTTGTTCTACACTGAGTTTTACAATAAAGTTAATAATCATTTACATGCGTTCTCTATTTTAGACAACTTTCGCATCAACGAACGTCGTTTATTGATAGAAGATGCGGATGAAATTATTAATTATATTGCCAAGGGACATGTCACTCCTCAGCAAGTTCAGCATCTAAAAGCTTTGCAGGGAAGGGTATTAAAGCAAGCGCAGGGTGGAAAGATCTCGAATTTCTTTTTAACTTTATTTGGACAAAGTAAACTTTTAGAAGATTTGAGCGCTCGTACGCATTCGATTACCAGTAAAGCCAAAAAAATTGATAAATTGATCAAAGCCAAAGTGGGAACAGATAAGTTAGGAGTTTTCTTAAATGGCTGGATGGCAAAAAAATTACAAAAATTAGTCTTTGAAGATCATATCTATGAAAGAATGGCTCATTTTGGCCATTTATTTACTTTCAATGAAAAGAAAGAGATCACTTTTAAATTTTCTAACAGATTACCTCTGGGCCAGGCTCTTCCAAGCCATCCGACGGATGCTGCAGCAGATTCTTATTGGAATAAACTTTATGAGAAATTCATCGAGGAAAGAGTCGCTTTAGAAATCCGGGGAGAATTTGACAAGGGCCTTTATCAAACGATATCCCCGTCTGAAATAACTGTTGAACAGTTAAAAGCGATTATTATACAGGAAGACGGAAGTTTTAATAAGAACGTCCACGTGATTTATCCCGTCCAAGAATTAACGGTCAAAGAACTAGAAGACAAAGGCATTTTAAATAAAGATGAAAAGACAGGCGAATATTTTATCAATAGTGAATACCAATATTTAGAAAATGGATTTACGCCCTATTCTGAAGATAAATGGGAACATTTAAGACCCTATGCCCATACCTCTACTCCTCCCAAAGATTTTACGATAGATGTTGTTGTCCATAGCCGAAAGGGTTTGCCGGGTATTTTTGCACACCAAGGCCATGCTTCTATCAAAATGACCACTCCCCAGGGAGAAATCTTTAGCGTGGGCTTTTTTCCGGAAACCGAGGGAACAGATAGGGATCCTCACGATTTAAGCCTGCAAAAAGGCAAATTCGTCTCACCGGATAAGCAGCTCTTCCTGCCTTCTTCTATTTATGATCATCATATTCTATCCTATACTTTATCTGATCCCAAAGCTTTTCATCAGTTTATCAAATGGATAGAGGCAATGCAGGGATATCATGAAGATAAAGCCACCGGAGAAGTGAACACGAGTAATGTCCTTTATCATCCCACTCATCAAAGCTGCGCAGCGTTTGCTGCCGAAGCAAGAGAGTATGTGATTAAAAAAGGAGCAAAATCTCAATTGGCTCAAAGAAAAATATCTAATTGGACGAGGTTTACTATTCGAATAAAAGAATTGGTTGCCAATTTCTTAGCCACAAATTTCTTAGTCAACTTATTATCTCACTGGGATCATGGAGTTGAACATGCGGGGATCAAAAACTATAATATTACGCACTTAAATCCTAAAGGTTTCTATTTGCCGATTGACCTCATCTTAGATCACGAAACCTGAATCCGCCCCCGAAATTCAATAAAAACCTGAGTTTGAAGTTTTTTTGCCCTTTGGACCGCTTTGCCATTTGTTCACTCCGCGGGAAATAAAATAGGCATAACAAAGAATCAGGCAGCTCTCTTATTTACTTGCTTTTTTGATCATCTCGTCTAAAATCTGGTATAACTTTTCTTCTGGTAATCAGAATTTAACTTTCAACAACCTGATGCATATGGACTATTCCGCTCGCTTAACTCGGCTTCGCAGCCTGCTTCTTCCGTTAAACTCTGAAGCGATTCTCATCGAACATCCCACGCATTTATTTTATTTAACGGGGCTAACTTTATCAGCTGGCAAATTGCTTATTAGTCAACAAGATGCCTGCCTAATTGTCGATGGACGCTACTATGAGAGCTGCTCTTCTGGCCAAACCCTCTATCCTGTCTCTTTGCTCAAAGACGCTTCTATCAAAGATTGGCTGGCCGACCATCGCATTCAATCCCTAACCTTCGACAGCGAAAATACATCCTATCAGGCATTCCTTAAATTAAGCAAATTAGCAGAAGAACTGCAACCTGCCCTCTCTCTTATTCCTGCCGAATCCCCTGTCAAGCAGATGCGCCTTATTAAGGATGAAGAAGAAATTCGCTGCTTGAAGCAAGCGGCCCATTTAGGGTACCAGGGCTATGAACAAGTGATCAACTTGTTACGTCAGGGAGTCAAAGAAGCTGAGCTGGCCTTTGAACTAGAATTTTTTTGGAAGAAACGGGGCGCCCAAAAACTGGCCTTCGATTCGATTATTGCCTTTGGCGTTAACAGCTCAATGCCGCATTACCGCGCAGGCCAAACTGAACTCCAAAGCGGAGATCATGTGCTCATTGATATCGGCGTTGTTTATCAATACTATCATTCTGACATGACCCGCGTCTCTTATTTTGGAACGCCCCATCCCACCATCCAAACCATTTATTCTATCGTAGAAGAAGCCCAACAAAAAGCCTTTGACCTGTGCATTCCCGGAACTCCTATAGGCAAGCTTGACGAGGCCGCCCGCTCATTTATCACTTCAAAAGGATATGGTGAACATTTTACACATAGCTTGGGCCATGGAATTGGACTAGATATTCACGAACCTCCCACCCTTCGCAGTCAAGGCCCCTATGCTAATAGTCCTTTGCAACCGGGCATGGTCATCACCATTGAACCCGGCATTTATCTGCCAGGCATCGGAGGCGTGCGCTTAGAAGATACCATTCTAATTACCGACAAAGGATATGAGAATTTGACCCGGCAAAGACGATGACAGGCAATGCCATAAAGAGTGTATTAAAATCGCTAATAACCTAAATTCGCGCTCTTTTCCCTAAGGGAATGGAGTATGATGGATTCAATGACGGTCTCTTATTGAAACTCAACAAATTCATAGACCGATATTATTCATATGTGACACACTCTTAATATTATCTTAACTATTCGCAAATATTTAATTAACTTTATTTTATTTGTAATAATTAATATAATTTTTATTATTATTAAAAATTCACTTTATTCCATTATGTTAAGTTTTAGACAGAAAATTTTTGTTAGTTATGCAGCGGTCTTTTTTGTTTTTATTATTTTATTGTTTCCTTTTGTTTCACAATGGGTCCATCGCATTATTGTCAAAGGAATGGAAAATCGCGCCTCTGAGATTATTGCAAATATTAAGGAAGCTCCCAATAATGAAGCCCTCGTCCGCCGTTTGAAAGATCAAAAAAGCTTGATATTTTTCCGCATTAGCGTCATTAGCAACGAACGCAAGGTTTTGTATGATTCCCACGTCAAGCGCTTGCTAGGCCCTAAATTTAGCCAAGATTACATTATCAATCATCCAGAGGTGATGGAAGCTTTTCAACACGGCGTTGGCTATAAAGAGGATTATTCCAATTTACTTCACCAGAAGTTTTCTTATTTAGCTAAGGCGTTTGATTTTCATGGAAAGACATATGTGCTGAGAACAGCGTTTCCCCATCAGTACATGAATGAAATTACCAATGATTTTGAAATTGGCTTTTTAGGGTTTGCGACAGCTATTCTGTTAATGTTTAGCTTAATGACTTGGTTTGCGATCCATCATTTAACCAAGCCGATTCAAAAAATCATTACCGCGGTTAAGCCTTACCAAGCAGGGAGCCAGCATATTTTGCCGGCAATTGACGTCACTTCGCTAAATCCTCATGATGATTTTACCAAACTTGCTCTGACATTGAATAGTTTATCAGCCAGAATTCAAAATCATATCGATACCATTACCCATGAACGCAATGAGAAGCAAGCGATTTTGGAATCTCTAGTCGAGGGCGTTATTGCTGTGGATGTCCACATGGTCATTGCCTACGCCAATTATATGGCTGTGAAGCTCATTGGCCACTTGCAAGGAGAATTAGTAGGAGAGCCTTTCAAGATTTTAAATCAGACGAAATGCTATGACTTGCTACAAAAGTGCCAAGAAGAGAATAAGCCTCTCACCGATACGCTGGATCTTTATTTAGAAGGAAAAAGAATTTATCTGGATATTGTTGCCGCTCCTAAAAAAAATAATGGAGGCGCAATTTTGGTCTTACAGGACAAGACAGCCCATTATAAGATCTTTGAAATGCGCCGCGACTTTATCGCCAATGCTTCCCATGAATTAAAAACCCCTATTACTGTCATCAAAGGCTTTGCCGAAGCCCTTCATGATAATCCCGGCCTGCCAAGAGATGTTCAAGAACAAATCACGACAAAAATTGTCCGAAGTTGCAATCGCATGACGGCGCTTATTAAAGACTTGCTGACTTTGGCGGACATTGAGAACATTCCTTCTTCCCGCTTAAGCGAATGCGACCTTTTTGATTTATCCGAACGCTGCCGATCGATGGTTTTGGAGGCCTTTCCCGACGCCATTATTCAAATTAACAAGCATCAAGAAGAAGTCAATTTGATCGCCGATGCAGACCTATTAGAACTGGCTATTATGAACCTCATGGAAAATGCGGCTAAATATTCGAACCGCCCTGCCAAAATTACGGTCAATTTAGATGACGAAGGAGACCACATCAAAATTGAAGTGGCTGACCAAGGAATAGGCATTCCCTTTGTCGATCAGGAACATATTTTTGACCGCTTTTATACAGTTGATAAAGCGCATTCGCAAAAAATGGGCGGTTCTGGGCTTGGCCTTTCCATTGTCAAAACCATTGTCGAAAAGCACTTCGGCACCATTTCGCTCGCCTCAGAAATTGGCAAGGGATCGACCTTCACCATTAAGCTTCCCAAGCGAAAGCTGGATTAATCCAGCTTCCTTATAGAAGCCAGCACCGCCTTTGGCTCTGGCCTCCTTTTCCCTATACACTTGCAGAAAAAATTGAGAGAAGGCTTATGCCAAATTTAATTTTAATTCGCTTGTGAATATTTCCTAAAAAAATGATGATCAAACAAAATTCATTATTTAACCTGAGTTTGGAGTTTTTTACCCTTTTGACTGACGAGAAAGCGCTTGCCATTTGTTCATCTCCGCGGCTTTGGCGCAGTCAAAAGGGCAAAAAACTCCAAACTCAAGTTATTTAATTTATTGCCGGAAAAAATGGATTATTTTTGACAATTCTTTGATGACAGAATCTTGCAATTTTAAATCCCAGAAAATTATAAAAGATATTTTCTTTGCAAACTTGATCTCACTTCAACCATCCGAAAGAATAAGGTTCCCTTATTCTTTCGAGTTGATTCAATCGTTCAAATTTCATTTGAACGATTGAAGAAATTTGTCCGTTTTAATGCGTGTTCTCTCTATGGTTTTAATTAGAAAAGCTTTTAACGATGGCTAATAAGGATGAGAATAAGGAGTGATATATGAATCAAGAGACCCGCTCTATTCCCTCCCTGATCCAGGAAGCGCAAACTAAAATCGATCAAATCAAACGTGAATTAGGGAAAGTCGTAATTGGACAAACTCATCTTATCAATGGCTTATTGATTGGACTATTTGCAGATGGCCACCTTTTATTAGAAGGCGTGCCAGGACTCGCCAAAACATTGGCAGCCACGACCTTTGCCCGTATCATTGATTGTGAATTTAAGCGCATTCAATTTACACCCGATCTTTTGCCTGCCGATTTAATCGGCACGCCTATTTATAACCCCAAAGAAGGAACGTTTAGCGTCAAAAAAGGTCCCATTTTTACCAATATTCTCTTGGCCGATGAAATCAACCGCGCCCCGTCAAAAGTTCAATCAGCGCTCCTAGAAGTCATGCAAGAAAAGCAAGTCACGATCAGCGGTGAAACCTTTCAAGCTCCCCGTCCTTTCTTAGTCCTTGCTACTCAGAATCCCATTGAACAAGAGGGAACCTATCCGCTTTCCGAGGCACAAACCGACCGCTTTATGATGAAAATTAAACTCACATATCCCAAGCGCGAAGAAGAAAAAGAAATTCTTAATCGAATGGGAACGCTTGGCCCATTGCCCGCTGTTTCCCCCGTATTGAAAATTGAAGAGATCTTATCTTTGCGCCAATTGGTCGATAGCATTTACTTAGATGAGAAAGTGGCAGACTACATCCTTAATATCATCTCTGCTACCCGCCATCCCGAGCAGTTTCAACTCAATGACTTAGAAGGACTTTTGGAATACGGGGCTTCGCCGCGTGCAACGCTTGCTCTTAAAGAAGCGTCTAAAGCTCACGCTTTGCTTGCCGGCAGGTACTTTGTCACTCCGCAAGACATTAAAGAGATCTGTCGGCCCGTCTTGCGCCACCGCTTGCTTCTGTCTTATGAAGCCGAAGCGGAAAACTTATCTTCGGACGATATTATCGATCGCATTTTGCAAGGCATTCCTGTTCCTTAGAAAGTAGATTAAAACTGCTCCTGGCCTAGATTCGCATTCTTGACTGCCCAATTGAAACAAGGCAGAAGACCTATTAATCTGAGTTTGGCGTTTATGGTAATTGCTTTCCATATCATTGAGCTACAAAGTCTTAAAGAGAAACATCTCGTTACATCAAATTTTGATGCAAACGTTTTCAATCAATCTTAAAAAAATAAATTCAGGAGAATTTTTATGAACGCGTCCTTCCCCCCTTCTTCAAACTTGGGAATGCTTCTGAATCAACAGATGAGCAATCCAGGCACTTTCGATTATCTATATAAGCACTTAGGTAAAGACCTTGTTGATAACATCCCAACCGTATTCCTTCCTCCAAATATCGGCGGCTCCGATTACCCTCATCCTTGGCAAAATGCTGCAGAACTGCCCGCTGATGTCGTAAAGGGTATTTTTCCTATTACTAAACGGCCATTTTTAGCCATGCGTTATATCGACACCAAAGTCAATGCCTATGCCCTGGAAGTCTTTTTTCAACGTTATTCGGATGAAAAGCCACCCTCTGTAAACACATATGAATCTCCCTGTTGGGGTGATGGCCCAGTAGAATTCCTCCCATTAAGCGATTACTCTAAAAACTGGACATCTTCTTTCATAGGTTCGGGTTCTTCCATTTGTAAAGACGACATGAAAAAGCCTACATTTAACGTAGTTAAGCATATTTTATCTGGCAGTGGCTTAGATTTAACTGAAGGCCGGTATCTTCCCTTATTTAAAGATAGATTTTTTAAATCTTAATCCTAAATGAAGCTATCAATCATTGCCGGAAGCGAATTTCAAAAATGAATTTTGGAATTCGCTTCGGATAATTCCCTATTGTCAAGAAGACGTGGGATCTGTGATAAGAAAGGCGTACCCAAAGCCAATAAGCCTAATTTTTCTATGCCTTTATCAACTAAAGACGCGTTATCCCATATCCGTCGCCTTCAAATTAAAGTTTCACGCAATGTGAATGATCTATTTGCAGGCATTTACCGCTCGGCCTTCAAGGGCAAAGGCCTGGAATTTGAAGATGTTCGCGAATATCAACCAGGCGATGACGTGCGCAGCATCGACTGGAATGTCACCGCCCGCTCGCAAACGCCCTATATCAAAAACTTCCGCGAAGAAAGAGAATTGACGGTTATCCTCATGGTCGATATCTCCGCTTCAGCCCGCTTTAGCCATACGCCGCATCTTAAAAGCGAATGGATTGCAGAAATCGGGGCCCTCCTTGCTTTTTCGGCCATCAAAAATCAAGACAAAATCGGCTTGCTCTTGTTCTCCGATGAAATAGAGCTTTATTTGCGCCCTAGAAAAGGTGTCAAACATGTGCTAAGGGTCATTCGAGAATTGCTTTATTTCCAACCCCAGCATAAGGGGACCAATTTAAAAAAGGCGTTGGCTTTTCTGGGGCGTGTACAAAAGCGGCAAGCCATCTGTTTTTTGATCTCAGACTTTTTGTGTGCAGATTATAGCCATGAAATCAATCTCATCGCCAAGCGGCATGAATTAATTGCCATTCAAGTCTACGATAGCTATGAAACGAATTTTCCTAATTTGGGACTCTTAACATTGCGAGATTTAGAGTCGCAGCAGTTTTGTCTGGTCGATACATCGGATGCTAACGTGCAGAAGCATTTCCAAGAAAAGGCCGATCAACGGCAACTAGCCCTGAAGCATACCATGGAAAAGGCCAAAGCTGATTTAATTACCCTTCATTCCGATGAGTCATATACACTAGCTCTCCAGCAATTTTTTAAATATCGAGGACGCAAGCGGTGAAATACTGGTTATTTATACTCACCCTTCCCCTTGTTTTACAGGCAGAAATGACTTGGCAAGGACAAAACAAGCAAGATTTTTCTTTAGAATTCAAGGTGTCACCTGAAGAAGTGAGCTTGGGCGAAATGATCTCCCTGCAAGCAGTTATCCGCTATCCAAAAAATTACCGGATTAACAGCGAAGCGTTGATCGACCAACTGACTTGGACGCCCAATCCTTTGCAGCCGCATGTAGCTGTTTATCAACGAACGATTTCTTCACCCATTGAAAAGGAAGGCCGGCAAGAACAAACGCTGGATCTTCTTCTTGAGCCTCTTAGGTCAGGCCGGCTTTATCTTTCGTTTTTGGATATTTCTTTTACCCCTTTAAAAAAAGAAGCCAAGCCTGTAGCTCTTGCCTCTCCTGTCTTTGAAATGATTGTCCGCCCCCTGGACAAGATCAATTTGCAAGCCCCTCTTCCTATAGGCTCTCTAATGCCGCTCGAACCTCAGTTTCCCCTAGACTTAACGGAATCCAACCGCCATTATTTATTTGATTCTGCTCGTTTGGCTAAAGAACAGCAGCGCAACCAACGCCTTTTAGCCGAGCGCACCTTTCCCTGGCTAAGCGTGTTAGCGCTAACTTTAGCTTTTTTAATCGGATGGGCAGGCAAGAAAGGTCTTATGTTCCGTCGAAAAAAAATAGGCCAGGAGCGGCCATTGAGTCCCTATCAACACGCTCATCAACAGCTATCCGCCTTAGAAAACCAGCGCCTAGAACAAAAGGGCCTTTTTAAAGCTTTCTATCTTTCCCTTACCTCTCTTGTGCTCTCCTATTTAGAAGAGCGCTTTGGAATTAAATTGCATGCTTATACCACTCAAGAGCGAAAGATTAGGCTCAACGCTTCATTTCCCCAGACTTTCAGCGATAGCGTTCATGCGTTTTTTTCTCACGCCGATCAAATTAAATTTGCCGGATTAACTCCTTCTCAGGCTGATTGCCGGCAATCCCTGCAAACAGCCAAGGAGCTGATCGATAAAGGGGAAACTCTCTATTTAGAGAGTCAATTAAAGCAAAGAGAAAAGAAAATCTAGCAAATATTTGCCATTGAGAAAGATAATCAAGGCTGTTGTGCTCCACGCCAAAGCCTGAATCCACCAGGAATTGGCAAAGAGGCCCATCTTAGAGCGGTCGCTTGTAAAAAGAACTAATGGGATGATGGCAAATGAGAGTTGAAGGCTAAGCACCACTTGGCTGATGATCAGCAGTTGCGTCGCCGATTGCTCGCCATAAATGGCCAAGGCCGCAATTGCAGGAATCAATGCCAACATCCGTGTGAGAAGACGCCGAAGCCATGGACGCATGCGAATATTTAAAAAACCCTCCATGACGATTTGACCAGCCAATGTTCCGGTCAAGGTAGAATTCTGGCCTGCAGCCAAGAGGGCCAAAGCAAATATTGTGCTAGCTAAAGGCGCATTGAGCAGAGGAGTAAGCAACTGATAAGCCTCTTGAATATCAGCAAGTTCATGATGCCCGGCCTTATGAAAAACCGCTGCAGCGATAATTAAAATGGACGCATTGATAAACAAAGCAAAGGAAAGCGCCACAGTCGAATCAATGGTCACAAATTTAATGGTCTCTCGCTTGCCTATATGCGTCTGATCGTATTTGCGCGTTTGCACAATAGAGGAATGCAAGTAAAGATTATGCGGCATCACGGTGGCTCCTAAAATGCCAATCGCCACATAAAGCATCTCGGAATTCAACAAAATATCCGAATGAGGGATAAAGCCCTTTGCAATGGCTGTAAAATCCGGCTGCGAAAAGAAAATTTCCAGTCCAAAACACACGGCAATGATGAGAATTAAAGCCAAAATAAAGGCCTCCAGATAGCGAAACCCTTTATTCTGCAAGGACATAATAATCAAGACATCTAAAGCCGTCAGGCAAACGCCTCCCAGCATGGGAATGCCAAATAGCAGCTTAAGCGCAATAGCAGAGCCGATTAATTCGGCCAGGTCGCATGCGCAAATGGCAATTTCGCTTAAAACCCATAATACATAATTGATAGGCGCCGAATAGTGATCGCGGCAGGCTTGCGCCAAATCGCGGCCGGTAACGACTCCAAGCTTAGCGCTCAAATGCTGCAGTAGCATAGCCATCAGATTAGATAAGAAAATGACGCTCAATAAAGCATAGCCGAAACGAGAGCCTCCGGCTAAATCAGTCGCCCAATTGCCCGGATCCATATAACCGACTGAAATAAGGTATCCAGGGCCGGCGAAGGCCAGCATTTTGCGCCACCATGGCCATTCTTTTGAAACAGAGATCGTTTGATAGACTTCGCGCAAACTAGGCGTGCGATTGAGGTCTTTCAATTCATGGTCTATAGAATCTGCTTTTATTTCATTCATCACTGGCCTCAAGCAAAGAAAGCCTTAAATGTTTGCTTCTAAACAGCTCTTCAAAGCGTCTATTCATTGCAAGCCTCGGCGGAAAAACCAGGCGGCGCCCGTTAAAGTAAAAAAAGCAATGATGGCCATGGGCCAGATATTTTGCCAAACCATGTAAAGAGGCATGGCCTTGAGAAATATACCTTTAATGATGACGAGAAAATAACGCAAAGGATTAATCAAGGTGATGGGCTGCAGCCAAGACGGCATATTTTCAATGGGAGTGGCAAATCCCGATAACAAGACAGCGGGACTCATGAATACATATGTTCCCAAGATAGCTTGCTGCTGTGTCATCGACAAGGAAGAAACAAAAAGCCCCACACCGACAATGGAGCTGATAAAAACGAACATGCTTAAATAGAGCGTCCATATGGAGCCGGTCAAAGGCACTTCAAAAATAAAAACGGCAGCTAAAATGATGATCGTTCCTTCTATCATGCCGATAATGATGGCTGGAAGCGTTTTCCCAATTAAGATTTCAATGGGCATAACCGGGGAAACCAATAGCTGATCGAAAGTGCCCAGCTCTCTTTCCCTGGCTACTGATAATGCAGTGACAATCAATCCCACCAGCATGGTCAATATACCGCATAAATTGGGTACATTGAACCAATAATAAAGTAGGTTGGGATTGAACCAGTTGCGTCCGATCAACTCGGTCGCTTGCATGTGAATGCCGGCATTATTGGCAAAATCTTTGCTATATTGCTGGATAATATTGGCCGCATATCCCTGAACAATCTGCGCTGTATTGGACTTTCGCCCGTCTAAAATGAGCTGGATATCGGCAGTCTTGCCGGCATTGAGATTTCTAGAGAACTGCTCGTCAATATGGACGACCATGACAACTCTTTGGGTATCGATATACCGGCTGATATCGTCGATTGAATGCAAATAAATGATTTTATTGAAAGTGGGAGACCCGTGAAAGCGCTGCAGGAGCTCATACGATTCCCGGCCATTATCCAGATTGAAAATGCCGATGGGAACATTTTTGACGTCCAGCGTCGCTGCAAAGGAAAAAATAAATAATTGAACGAGAGGAGGAATAATAAGAACTGTACGGCTTTTCTTATCTCTCCAAACCGCCAAAATCTCTTTAATAATCAAAGTGACAATGCGCCCTATCATATCAATCCAATCGCTTAACTGTTTTTCTAGCCGTTATCAAAAATATCAATATGCCAATGAACAACATGATCAGTATGTTGGGCAAGATCAATTCCCATATATTGCCGACCAGGAAAATAGTCTGCAGGCTTGACACGAAATAGCGGGCGGGAATGAGATAGGTCACCATCTGAATGATCAATGGCATGCTGGCAATCTCAAAAATAAATCCCGACAAAATAAATCCCGGCAAAAAAGCGGCGACCATGGCTGCTTGAGCAGCTACAAATTGATTCTTAGCAAGCGTGGAAATCAACAGGCCAATCCCAAGAGCTGTGAGCAAAAATACCCCTGTCACAACCCATAAAAGAAGCAAAGATCCCCTCAAAGGAATATGGTATATAAAAGACGCAATGAAGACGCACATATTCATGGAAATCATTCCCAAAATAAAATAAGGGACAAGTTTGCCTATTAATATTTCCACAATGCTGACAGGCGTCGCCATCATTGCTTCCATCGTTCCCCTTTCCCATTCTCTGGCAACGACCAAAGCAGTTAAAAGAGTCCCGATTAACGTCATGATAATGGCAAGCGAACCGGGAATGAGAAAATTGCGGCTTTCCAATTCCTCATTATACCAAAAGCGGGGCTGCGCACGCACAAGGGCAAGCCCTTGCAAATGCTCGCTAATTTGCTGCTGCTGCAGCCAGTTCTGCCAAGCTCCCAGCACATAGTTTTGTGCAAAACTGGCCGTATTGGGCTCACTGCCATCTGCAATGACTTGAATCGGAGCAATAGACGATGGGCGCTGCCTGAAAGAGGAGAAATAAGAGGGAATCACGACGATGCCCCGGATAGATCCCCTAATCAAGTCATCGACCACCTGCCGGCTGTCGCGCGCAAGCCGCACATCAAAATAGCGAGAGTCCATTAAAGATTGGGCGAAGCTTTGAGCATCGGGAGACGTATCTTCCAGAACAAGCCCGAGGCGTAGATGATTTAAATCCAAAGAAACGCCAAAGCCATAGACAAAAAGTAAGATAAGAGGAAGAACAAGACTGATCAGCATGCTGCTTGGATCGCGAATAATTTGATAAAATTCTTTGACAATGAGGGCTTTTATGCGTCGCAGACGACCGCTTTGCTGCGCCTCCACCTCATATTTATTGCTGGGCATGCTGAGCCTCTTCATAACGCTCGATCAAAAAAATAAAGGCGTCTTCTAAAGTCGGATGCGGATTATCAGAAGATTTAGCCGCCTGTTTTAATTCATCCGGCGTCCCCACTTTGATGAGCTTGCTTCGATACACAAGCCCGATGCGGTCGCAGTATTCGGCTTCGTCCATAAAATGGGTCGTCACCATGACGGTCACGCCCTTTTCAACCAGTCCGTTAATATGATTCCAAAATTCCCTTCGCGTAATGGGATCGACCCCAGAGGTCGGTTCGTCCAAAAAAAGCACAGTGGGATAATGCATAACGGCGCAGGAAAGGGCAAGGCGCTGTTTAAAGCCCAAAGGCAAAGTCCCTGCCGACACATCCAAATAAGGCTTCAAGGCAAAAATATCAACCATTTGTTGAATAATTGTGCGGCGACGGCTTCCCTTTAAGTTGTAAATACCGGAAAAAAAATTTAAGTTCTGCAAGACGCTTAAATCTCCATATAGAGAAAATTTTTGCGCCATGTAGCCAATATGGGAACGCGCTTGGCTGGGAGCGACTTCCAGGTTCAAGCCATTGACAAACGCTTCTCCTGAAGTCGGTTTAAGCAGACCGCACATCATCTTGAAGGTCGTGGATTTTCCGGCTCCATTAGGCCCCAGCAGCCCAAAGATCTCGCCGCTGCGAATGTCAAAGGTAATGTGGTCGGCAGCCGTAAAAGAGCCGAATTTTTTGACCAGATCCTTCGTTTCGATAATGGGCCCAGGTTTAGGGGGAATGCGCGGGATTTCATTCGCTAAAGCGGATTCCCCTCCAGGCCCTCCCCCCAGAATATCGACAAAAGCATCCTCAAATCGAGGCGGCGTAGGCTCGATTTGCGCTTGTTCACCGGCTCCCAAAATGCTTAAATCAAAAGGAGACGACCGTTTTTCTTTAATCACAAGCCGGACATCGCTTCCTTGGATAACCCCATCAATGACATTGGATTGATTGAGCGCTTTGACCAATACTTCTCGGCGATTGCCGCTGATTTGCGTGACTTTAAAGGTGCGTCCTTCCACGCGGCTGGTCAATCCTGAAGGAGGGCCGCTGTAAAGAAGCTTGCCTTCATTGAGAAGCAGGACGGCATCGCAGCGCTCAGCCTCGTCCAAATAAGCCGTGCTCCATAAAACGGAAATATCTTCATGCAGTAGATCCTGCACCATTTTCCATAATTCACGGCGTGAAATAGGGTCTACACCAACACTGGGTTCATCCAACAGCAATAAAGCGGGCTTGCGGATCAAAGAGCAAGCCAAGCCAAGCTTTTGCTTCATGCCGCCTGATAAATTGCCCGCTAGGCGATCAGTAAAGGGAGCCAGGCCCGTAAAATCCAGCAGCCTCTCAAATGTAGCCCGCCGCTCAGCACCTAGGACGCCTCTTAAATCGGCATACAGAACCAAATTTTGCATAACGGTCAGGTCTTCGTATAAGCCAAACTTTTGCGGCATATAGCCAATGAGGTGATGGATGGCCCTGGCTTCTTGGACCGTGTCATAGCCTGCCACGGTGATCGATCCCGAAGACGGCAGGAGCAGGCCGGCAATTAAGCGGATCAGCGTCGTTTTTCCAGCGCCATCAGGGCCTGCCAACCCCACAATTTTTCCCTTGGGAATAACCGTATCAATGGAATCCAGCGCTAAAGGCGCTCCCTTTTCGAACTGCTTCGAAAGTTGAGAAATGGTCACAAGGTCTTGCGTCACGGCCTTTCCTCTGGCGACTGCTGTTTGAGGCGAAGCTTGACTGTGACCGGCATTCCTTGGCGCAACCCATTGTCGGGATTATCGGCTATAATGCGCAAGCGATAGACTAGATCTGTGCGCAATTGCGTCGTCTCAACTGTTTTAGG
This sequence comes from Candidatus Protochlamydia phocaeensis, assembly GCF_001545115.1. NCBI lineage: Bacteria > Pseudomonadati > Chlamydiota > Chlamydiia > Parachlamydiales > Parachlamydiaceae > Candidatus Protochlamydia > Candidatus Protochlamydia phocaeensis. The sequence goes on along the minus strand of NZ_FCNU01000017.1, from coordinate 25,943 downwards.
GGTAAATTCCGCCACTGGAGAAATAAATCCGATGTGACCGCGATAGACCGGGCTTCCCGACGTATCGGTAAGGACTTCCGCCGGCATGCCTGGATAAATTTTTCCCAAATCAGGCTCCGAAACATAGGCGCGCACCCAAATAGGAGAAGTCAAGGAAAGGGTATAGATGGGGTCCGCTTCACGCACAATCGCACCCGGCTCGCGGATGCGTGTGAGAATAGTGCCATCCGAGGGGGCATAGATCACCGTATCCTGCAAATTGGTCATAGCAACCCCTAACGCAGCCTGTGCTTCTTTGAGATTGGCTTGATACACTTCTCTTGAAGAAATGGCATCCTCATAGTCTTCGCTTGATACTGCACCTGTTCCAATGAGCTGCTGGCGCCGCTTGACAAGCCGTTCAGCATTATTTAAGGAAGCCGAAACGGATGCCACATGGGCCTGGGCTTGCTTGACTTGGTCCTCATATGGCTGCTTATCTAAAGCGGCCATAAAATGGCCCTTGGGAACAAAATCGCCTTCTTCAAAAGGCATGGATTGTACGCGCCCTAGGACGCGGAAGCCTAAATCCACTTGGCGAACATCGACATTGCCATACAAAATGAGTGTGTTAGCTTCCTTAGGCTTTTCCTGAAAAATCACCCATAGAGCATAGGCCGCTCCAGCAAAAAAGAGCAGGAAGATAAGAAAAATAACGAAGCGCCTCATGCCAATTTACCCCAATCCTTATTTGATTAGAGAAATTTATTAACACTTGAGCACGCCTAAGTCAATCATTTCCCTCCTTTAAATAGGAGAATGCCGCTCAATATAGGCGCCGCTATTCTTATGTCTATCAATAAAGGCTGGAGAAGGACTATCTGCAAAACAAAAAAAGAAATTAACACTCTTATTTTCAATGGAGTATTGATCGATTATTCCTGTTTTGCCCCGGCTTATTGCAAAGATAAGGGATCTTGGAAAAAATAAACTTTATAGCGATTAGCAATTTAGGGATACGCCTTCGTCCTTTTTGCCCTCTGTTTGGCTCTTTTCTTCCCATACCTCTCCCCATTCCGCTTTACGCGCTTGTTTGTAGGCGTCAGGTGTACGCTTGGAGATGGTGGGCTGCCGGACACCGCTCTCTGTGCAAAGCGTCAGCTGGACATGCCCGGAATGCTGTTGGGGATGGCGCAGAATGCGGGCGGCAGGAAGAGGAAAGCATTCTTTGGTCCCCGCCACATAGGAAAATTTTTCGTCTTCATAGCTTAAAACGGCACCTTTTAAGCGGCGATGGAAGGAGGAGCGCTCAACGCGTGCAGCAAAATGGCACCAATCGCTATGAGACATGGGGCAAGCGGATTGATGGGGACAAGGGGCCACGAGATGGCTGCCCATTTCAATCAGCTGGCGCCGAATAAGCCGGATGCGCTCAAATCCTGCAGGCGTGCCCGGTTCGATGACAACGAGCGCTTGCTCGGCACTTTGCCAGCATTGCTCAATCAAAGGCAGCATTGATGCAGGAACAAGCTCTCCAATTGAATAAGATAAAATGACAAGATCGTGAGTTTGCAAGGAAGGGAGATTCTCCAGGTCGGCAATTTGCCAATTCGCCTTTTGCATGGCAGGATGCGCGCTATGGCGCGCCAGGCGCTGCCCAATGGCTGCCAATGCTTGGTCTTTCTCAACCAATGTAATGGACTCGATTTCCGGGAAGCATTCGCAAGCCGCCCACATAGCCGTCCCGGGTCCTGTCCCCAAGTCCAATAAGCGCTTAATCTGCAAGCCGGGCGTTCGCTCCTTAACGGCTTGCAGTGCACTATATACCGCAGCATAAGTGGCGGGAAGGCGGGTGGCAATATAAGATTGCCGCTCAAGGTCCGTTGTCATGAATTGCCGTTTTCCCCCCGAAAGACGGCGATAGCGTCCGGTCAGTTCCTCGCGGGCTTCCGCGAGTTCTTTTAGGCCCGCAATTTCAATTTCAGACTCGATGGCTTGCTGCAGCTGCTCGGGTAGTTTCATAGATCATTCTTTCCCTATTTAATCGTATGGAATCGTATCGGTGGAGGTAAGTGTAAAATCTAAGAGCGCATCGCTGATGCCCGTTCTCTGCTTACCCTTGAATTCATTTTCAAATTGATTTTGCGCGCTCGGATCTTTGGAATCCAATTCCTTGCGCTTGGCTAAAATAGACTCCACTATTTCATCCTTGATGAAAATTGCCTTGAGAAGCTCTCTAGAAGCACTTCGGAGCGGGATTCGGTAATTTTTCCTATCATTATTGATAAACATTAAAAGAGGAAGATAGGCTTTTTCTTTGTTGCGGCCTGAGAGAGGCTGCATTCTTTTCAACTTTTCCTTGGTTGTTGTCCCCTTTAGCATCCGATAAAAGACCTCTTGCAGCTCGGGATCATCTAATTTAACGTGCATGATATCTTCAATTCGGCGGATGGAATTGTCTTCTTTGCCCCTTTTTTTAGCGCTTTCTTCTACTAGACGGTCGGTAACTGCAATAAAATCATTGAGCAAATCATCTATGAAGTTAGGCCGCTTATGCTCCATGTCTTTAAAAAAAGCGGCCTCTCCATATAAAACACGCAAAAATTCGACAACGACAAGGCGAATCTGCTGGTAGTCTTGCTCTTTTTCTTCACGTAGCTTTTTATCAAAGAAAAAGCGGAAGCTCAACTGGCGCTGCGAAGGATCATAGGACAGGGCAAGCTTCTTTTGCCTATCATTCAGCGCTTGGCGATCCTGCTCGTTCAAATAAAGCTGATACTCTTTTTGGACAGCAGCCAGACCTTTGAATCTTTCCAGCTTCTCGATCGTCAAGACGGAAAGGATGAGCAAAAGGCCTAAGACGAGTGGTAAAACATTCATGGCGCTTAATTTGGCGGATAGTAGATAAAATTCTTACTGCTTGGCAGCACAAAGGCAAACGTCAGCTGCCTATCTTTTTTCCAAGCCTTCCCAAACTTGTGAATGGCCTTGGAATCATCGGCAATCGATACCGTTATTTTCATGATAGAGGGCATTTGATTATAGGTTTTAAACCACTCTTCATGCCAGCGGTCTTTTTCCGGCTCGAGTTTTTGTGGATCGATCCTGTTTGTGTAAATTCCCTTTTCGTTCGCCATCCTTTCCGGCGCGGCATAAAATTCATAGCGAATATGGGAGACATTTTCCAGCAACACCTCTTTTTGCATATCCGCATGCGGATTTTCCATATGGAAGGGCCACATAGCCAAGCATAGGCGATGATCGAGATCGACATACAAGCGGGCTAGGATATCCCCTGAAAAAACGGGATTGGCGCGGGCTTCATTATCGAAGCTAAAAACCAAACTGGGGTGATTGGAAAATCCCCGGTCAGCGGCTTGAGTAAAAAAGTAAAAGTTTTCTTTAGTCTCTTTATTTTCATTGACCAACCGTTCAAAAATAAAGTTCAAGCGCGTTTCGGCATAGCGCATTTGAAAGCTTTCTTTTTGCTGGACTTCTGTCTGACGGTGAATCTCGGCCAATTCTCTAAAAAAGCCAAAAACGATTGTCAAAATAGCCGCCAGCAGCGAAATGGCAATCAACGTCTCAAGTAAAGTTAAATGCTGCTTACGCTTGCACTTCATGGCGCTCCTTTCGCTGCAGGGACATGGATCGGTTGTGCGGCCTGTCCCGGAGAATTGGGGGGCATAGGCTGCCCAGGTTGCGCTAGCGGTTTTTGTCCATTCTGCGGCTTGTCGGTCTCTTTAGGGGAATTGGGGTCGTCCCCTCTATTCTTATCTTTAGCCCCCCGATCAATATAAAGGAGATAGTCATAATGTGTTTCTAAAGGGGGGCTTTGCTCAGATATTTTCTTTTTAGAGCTGTCTTTCATTTTAATGGTTAGCCGAACCAAATACTTATCGGATTGCTGCTGGGTTTCAAGCTTTTTGGGCTCTAAAACAGCAAATGCATATGAGGCGTCATAAGAAAGCTTTTTCAATTGAGGCTGCAGGTCAGGATCTGTAAAGCTCCCCTGTTTTCCTTCCCAGATTTCTTCAAGGGCAATCGTTCGCTTATAGAGCAGCTCGACCAGTTTGGCATGGATCAGGTGGGCCAAATGATCGCGTTGATTAATGCGGACCACTTCTGCTTGCTCTTTATAAATATTGGTAAAAATCTGCAAAGCAGGAATGGCGCAAAGCAAGATCAAAAAAACAGCGACCATGACTTCTAGCAGCTGAAAGCAGCGCTTCTGCCGTTTTTTAAAGGGGAAGCGATTAGTCCTTTTTGAGATAAAGTTCTTCATATACCTCGATTGGATAAAGCTGCTGGCTTTCCTCGCTCCTTTCTTTTTCCTTTATACGTCTGCCGCCGCGCACAAGCGGGCTGGGATAACCCGGCAACTCAATAAAATCCTTCCGTGCCTCTTTCGCCTCGCTTGCTTCCAATAGAGTCAACTGTCCTTGGCTCATTTTTCCCAATGAGAAGCGTAAAATCAAAGGATCGTCTTGGCTTCCATTGAATTGATAAGAACGGATGGCTGAAAGCGCCAAGGGCCGCTCAATTAGGTTTGCCCACCCGTCTTTTATCGGCTTTTCAATGTCCAATTTGCATTCAATCTGCTTGGTTTTGGCATTGCGGGAAAAACAGACTTGGACATCCGCATTCATAATTAACATCAAATCTTGAGCCATTCTTAAGCGATCAAGAACCTGTTGGACTTCGGACGCGAAGCGCTGCTCGTCGTAAGCCTCTTTGAGTTTGACTCCCGTTAAAGCCAAGCCCAACGAGAGGATGAATAGAACGATCAACAATTCTAAAAGAGTAAAACAGGGCTGCCTGACTATCCTCATTACTTAATCCATTACACGTATCTTTTTCGAATCAGTCCTATTGAAAACGATCCAATTGGACTGATCGAGAAGTCCTTGCTAGAGCGCCTATTTATTAAACAGGCTGCCGGCGCCTTTCTTGGATTGATAAGCTTCATACTTGCCGGATCTGATTTCAATGTCGCCTTCCTGGTTCGTGCTCACATCGTACTCAGCACCCCATCCGTCTTTCAGCAATTCTTTGGGATTTTTCACCAGCTGCGATCTTTCCACAATACCTTTCCAGTTTGTATCTAAACTTTCTTTATCTTCTGGATGTGAAGCCAAATGCAGGTCAAGAATGGTATGAATTTTCTCAATACCCGCTTTGGTCTTAAAAGCCTTTCCTTCATCCAAGCTGCCCGTATAGTTATACGCGATTACGCCAGTGATCATGGCGATCAAAAACATGACGATCATCATCTCGACAAGAGTGACAAAGCGTTTCTTAAAAGCAAATTTCTTCATATTATCCCCTTTAGAAAAGCTCACGTACCCAAATCATGCTTCGGATGCGTGAACTATCCTCAATTTATTTTTCATCAAACTGTTCATCCTACTGAAAAGGAACTAACGTCGGTGAGTGGCAATAAGATGGCCAATAATACAGTTCCGATCACCAGCCCCATGACGATCAAAATAACGGGCTGGGCCAATGCCATCACGCGATCGAGCGTCTTTTCCAATTCTTGTTCGTACATATCGGCTATGCGACCTAGCATGACAACCGATGTTCCTGACTCTTCTCCAACCGCCAGCATGCGCGAGACAAGCTGGGGAATATAGGCCGAGCGTCCCAGCTCTTGGCTAAGCGAATGTCCTTCAATAATTTTTCCTTCGGCTACCTGGACTTCTTTTTCTAAAATAGCATTCCTCATCACCCCGCGTGAAATGCGCAAGGCTTCGATCATGCTTAAACCGCCCTGTAAAAGAGTTGCCATGGTCCGGCAAAAGCGCGAGACCGACGTTTGAATGATAAGCGTTTTAATCACCGGCAGCTTCAATAAATTCTTCTCTATCCACACACGTCCTTCAATCGAGCGCAGCTTCCATATCGCCCCCGCTATTGCGCCAATTCCGATTGGAATGTACAGCCACCAGTAACCGCGGAAAATATGGCTGATGACCAATACTCCATTTGTAAAAGCATTGAGCTGCCTTTCGGCAAAAATTCCCTCAAGAGAGGGGACCACAAACCCCAATAGCAAGGCAATGATCAACATGGAAAAGCTACCCAATATGCATGGATAGATCATGGCCGTTGTAATCTGTTTCTTTAGCTTCATTTGCTTGGCTAAAAATTGCGTCAGTTTTTCAAGTACAGGGCCAAGAGCCCCGACTGCTTCTCCTGCTGCTACCATACCGCAATACAATTTATCAAAGCTCTCCGGATAGGTGGCCATCGCAGCGGAAAGGGAGCTTCCCGAGCGGATCTGTTCGCATAAGCTCAGAATAATGCGATGATAAGTCTCCCCCCGCACCTGCTCTTCCAGTGCCATTAAGCTTTCGAAAAGGGGTACGCCCGCATTGACAAGCTGCGAAAGTTGCACCGTGAAGGCCAGCAAGCTTTCTCCTTTCAGATTCTGCTTGGTCTTTACTTTATTCTTTATGCCAAGCTGAGTGACCAGAAGCCCTTGCTCGCGCAATTTATCCTTCGCTTCCCGATCCCCTTGTGCTTCAATAAAGCCCGATCGCCTTTTTCCTTTTCCGTCAACGTATTGATATTGATAAAGCGGCATGTGTCTGACTATCCTTGCTCTTCAATTCCCCTGGCCACCCGCAAGACCTCGGCAACCGTCGATTGACCGGAACGCACGAGCTCCGCTCCATGCCCAAGCAAGCTGATCATTCCCTGTCCTAAAGCAACGCGGCGCATTTCAACCGCGTCTGGGCTTTGCACGATCTGCTTGTTAATAGCATTGTTAACAGGCATCAATTCATAAACGCCTTGGCGTCCTTTAAATCCTGTTCCATAGCAATAGCTGCAGCCTTTTCCGCGATAGAGACATCCATTGACCAAAGTTTCCGGTTTAATACCCAGGCTTTGAAGTTCTCTTTCACTGGGCTGATAGGCTTCTTTGCATTCAGGGCAGATGCGGCGCACCAAGCGCTGCGCAAGCACGCCTACAATACAAGACGATAGCAGATAAGGTTCAATCCCCATATCGACAAGGCGCGTAATGGCGGAAGGGGCATCGTTCGTGTGTAGCGTGCTTAAAACCAAGTGACCTGTCAAAGCTGCTTGGATGGCAATCTCGGCCGTTTCCTTATCGCGTATTTCCCCGACCATGATGACATCCGGATCCTGACGGAGGATATGCCTCAATCCCGTTGCAAAGTCCAATTTAATCTTGTGATGCACGCCGATCTGGGCAATTCCTTTAAGGTTATATTCAACCGGATCCTCGATTGTCATGATGTTAATTTCATCGTTGGCCATCTCGCAAATGGCGCTATAAAGCGTTGTCGTCTTTCCGCTTCCTGTCGGCCCCGTGACCAAGACAATCCCTTCGGGAAGGTCAATGAGGCGCTTGAACTGCTCGAACACGGAAGGCAGCATGCCGATCTTGTCCAGTCCCAGCAAGACATTGCCTTTGTCCAGGATACGCAAAACAATGCGCTCGCCGCCGGCAATGGGAACCGTACTGACGCGAAAATCGATCTCCCGCCTTCCCATGCGCAGCTTAATGCGTCCGTCCTGCGGTAGCCGATGCTCGGCAATATCCAGTTTGGACATCACTTTAATCCGCGTCAATAATTGCACCTGATAGTCCAGCGAAGGCGCATGGCGGTTTTGCAAGACGCCATCGATGCGATAGCGCACCCGCATCCCATTTTCTGAAGGCTCAAAGTGGATGTCCGAAGCGCCTTGCTGAATGGCTTCTGTCAAAATGAGGTTGAGCAGTTGGATGATCGGCGATTGGTGCTTCCCATGATCCAATAAATCGAAAACCTCAACGTCTCCATCCCGCCCGTCTTCGCCTCTTCCGGTCAAATCGGCAATCAGCTGCGAGGCGGCCCCATCTTCGGTATTATAGCAATCGTGAATGGCGGATAAAATCACTTCCCGCGGGCTATAGACAGCCTCGACTTGGCTATCAAATAAAAAGCGCAGCTCTTCAAGGGACGCGAGGTTGAGCGGATCGGCAATGGCAACGGTTACGCAAGATCCGTCATCTTTGATGGGAAGGACAATATGCTTTTTGGCAAAGGCATAAGACACTTGCTTATAGCGCTCTTTGCTGACATGCAGATCGGAAAGGTCCGGATAAATGGCCATGCCCAACTGTTCGGCCAGGCTTGCCTGCGCATCTCCTCCTAGCATCCCCTGCAAGGCCAGCCCTTCGCCAAGCTGCTCCTGTTTTATTCCATTACCTTCCGTCATATTCCCCTTCACATGCACAACTATCTAAAATGTAATAACGCTCCTGCGGACGGCCAAACAGCATAGTCATGCTGCCTTCCATCAAGCGCGTCTTCTCATAGCGGTGCGCTTCTTCGACGCATTCTAAAAAGTAAGGAATATCTCCGGGGCGCAAGCATAAAAGCTCTTGCCGCAAGCATTGCAATTGCTCTTTGGGATCTTTGACAATGTGCGGCGTAATGAAAATAAACATCTCGGTGCTGCTGTCCCTAAGCGAATTGATGCTGAAAAGCTTGCCAAGGCCAGGAAGCTCGCCCAAGAAAGGAATGGCTTCGCGGTTGTCATTGGTGATTTTGCGGCGCAAGCCCCCCAAAATGACCGTATCGCCATCCGGCACTTGTACTTGGTTGGTAATATGGCGCCGCGTGACATCGGGCCTGGATTTATCGCCGCCGGGATGGATCGTGTCAAAAGTGATATCTGTTTCCAATGTCACATAGTCAAAATCCTGGTCTTCTTCCTCACGCTGACTTAGGTGGATGGTCGGCTTAATGCTAATGGTGATCCCATATTGGGCGCGTGTAAACGCGTCCTTTAAAGTCACTCCTTTAGCCGTTTCCACTTCAAAGACGCCGGTATTGATGGAAATATCCTCGTTGATGGCAATCGTCGCCGGCGTTTGATTAACGGTCAGAATAGACGGGCTTGAATTAATCTGAACATCATCTTGCGACAATAAAAAGCGGTAAGCCAGATCAAAGGGAGGAATGCCGCAGTCCGACCCCTTGCGGCTCAGGAAAAACTCGAACACGCCGGCATTGGATGCCACGTGATCTTTGCCTTTTGGAAAAAGGTTGTTGAATACAGCTCCCGTGATATTTTTATTGTTCGCGATATGATCGCCTATTTTTAGCAAATTGAGGCCGAAGGTATTATCCCTCGTCAGAATCTTTTCAAAAAGCAGCGTTTCGATTTGAACCATTTTCTTCGGCACGTCAAGCTTGCGCAATAGCTCTTTAATTTTGGGCAGGATGTCCGTTTCCACCACCATGACGATCGAACCGGTCTTCAAATCGACAATAAAATTCTCCCTTCCTTCATTGGGATTTTCCTGGACAAAGACGTGCGGCTGCGCAGGGGCCGGATTGACAATGTATCCGCCTTCTTGATAATACCCTTCTTGCCCGTATAGCAGAATGGGAGGCTCTTTTTGCGGAGGAGGGGGAACGGGAGGCGGAGGTCCCCTTGGATTATCGACCACAACGACTTCATTTTGGACATTTTGAGGATTTGGCATGTCCATGCCGGTTCCCGTTGCGATCATGAGGTTATAGACGCGGAAAAGGACGTCTGCCAATTCTTCGGCATCCGAATGCTTGACATTGTACCAAAAAACAACCTTGTCGCGCGCACCGCCGATTTCGCACTCCACCTTGCGTACAATTTCCTCGGCTTTTCTCACTTCTTCTCTTGTGCCTACGACAAAAAGAGCTTGGGCCATATTCTCAAGCACGACAATCTTGATTCCATTGATGTCGGGACCGGCTTTGGCCAACTGAACGCCTTTGGCCGTCTCGACTTCTATCACCCCATGCTCGGCCTGGTCAAAAGTCGCCTCTAAAATTCTCGCCATTTCTCCGGCCTTGACCTTAAAAACGGGAATCAAGCGATAGTCTTTTTCCCCTCGGTTGGTCGCTACAAAATCATAGAGCTTAAGCAAGTCTATGATTTCTCCTGCTTGCCCGATGAGCAAAATGTCGCGTCCGACAACTTGCAAAACCATGGAATTGGGATTGATAAATCTTTCCAAGAAAGCATAAGTGCGCCGCACTTCGGATGGCTCAGGGGACAAGACAAAGCTGACCCGGGCTTCAGGAGGAAGGACTTCTAAATCTTGCCTTTGGTTGGTAATCAGCCGCAAATTTGAATGGTTCTGCTTGATTAAGAAAAGCTGGCGCAAATAAGGATTAAGCGCTTTAATCCCCACCCCATTTTGGCTTAGAATCAATTCTAGCATTTCGCTCCATGCGGCACGAGGAATGGGAAGGTTGGAGTCCACACTTAGCTTGATCGAGCCCACATCCGGCGGGATTAAATACACATAGTCTTGCGAACCATAGTCAATGATCAGCTGTTCTAATGTCGTTTCGGGAGCATGCCAAAGTCCATATCCCTCCGTCCGGCTGCTGCGTGAAGCCAATTCGCGCCATTGCATCTCTAAATGGGCCAGATATCTTTTTCTTTCATTGATTTCATTCAGCAAATGCCTATATTCCTCGGGAGGCGCATCTGATCGATAAAGATCAAACACAGTCTCATACAGCCGCTGAATCTGGGCATGGATGTCTTGCGTTTCCTGGTTGACCTGGAAAAGGAACTTCTCGGTTTCCCTGTCCAAATCGCTATCAACCGATTTTAAATTAGCTTTTTTCTCAGAAATTGATTGCGCCCATGAGCAGGAAGGGCTGCTGCCTAATAAAAAGAGAAGTCCTGCGATCCAAATCCATTGCTTTGTCATGTGTCCCACAACTATTGGTTAGAAGATTGAGTCTTAGGCGGCATCATAGGGACAGGCATGACAGGAGGCACAGGAACCGCATTGCGATCGCCTTCGGCTTTTCCTCCCATTAGGCCAATTTTTTCCCCTATGATATCTGCCACCTCTTTAGTCTCTTTGGTCTCTTTATTGTCCTTTGCCGCCAAAGGCTTATTTCCTCCGCCCTGCTGCAAAGAAAGCTCGATCGTTTGGCTGTCGCTCCGCGTCGGATTATAAAGCGTGCCTACCATGACTTGGCGCTCATCCTTGCGTGACAAGCCTTCAAAAACAAACAATGTTCCCGTTATTTTGCGCTTAACATAATTATCAATGTCTTCTTCTGTTGTCAGCTTTTTCCATCCTTTCGGAGTCAAAAGCAGCCAATCGGATGGACAGATTACCATGCGCTCATGATTAATTTCGAAGACGCATTGCGAGCGCGTGCGCGCACCAACAAATTTAAACATATGCTGAATCTGCTGGGCATTTTGTACTGTCCAAGGCTCTGTCGATTTTAGCAAATTCAACAAAATTTTTCCTTTCCCTTCTACATCCCATAGCTCGAATGTCATCAACCGATCTTCAATTTTTTTGACAACCAATAAAGGATGGTTGAGCGAGCTTTCGCCCGGTTGAACGATAGTCCATCGGTTTTTATCCCAAACCAAGCAGTCGCCCACTTTGACAAAAACGGAATAAATATCGTCATTCTCGCCAAAATCAATGCGCTGTTTGCCGATGCTATCTTGGTAGTCTTGTCCGCCATGTTTTTCTAAAAAGCGGTCCGGCCCAAACCAGCGCGCCCGCTGACGGGCAAGCAAAGTGCCGTCTACACGCCACGTGCCAATTTCCCAGCTCGATCCTGCATAACGAATAAACTCTTTTTCTGCTAGACGAAATTGCGCACAGCTTTCAGGCTCCGTAATCAACTCGCCCTTATCATTTTCCATGGCAACTTTAACTTGCACTTCCGCATCAACCGGCACCCCTTCAATCCACAAAGACGTCCTCTCATTGTTTGGGCTAAAAATATAACGGCCCGGATTGCTCTTTTTATCATACAATAAATAGAGCGGCTCGCCAGGGGGCGTAGAAACAACGGCTTTGTTTCCGGCAAAAGAGAAATGCAAAAGCGTATGATTCGATTGCGCATCCGGCCTTCCATTTTTTCCATAATAGATCAAATGCTGCTTCAAATCAGGCAACTGCAAAGAAGGCGAAGCATTCTGCAAAGCCAATAGCGGCCCTCCAATCTGCTGATAAACGGCCGGAGGGAACTCAAAAGCGGTTTTTGGCAAACCGTTTGGCTTGGACTTGGGATTGGATAAAAAAATCTCCGATGGCCACGCCAGCCAAATTAAGACTATTCCCAATCCTAAAAGAAAAAGGACTCCAAGTATGGCAGAATTAAGCCAAGTTAACCACCGACTAATCATTACTCTCACACATTTGAATCTTTACTTCCTTAGAAACTCTTTAATCGCTGCCGGATCCGTCCGCTTCAATATTTTTTCAATATTCTATGCTGATTGGCTTTAATTGAAAATTTTAAATGTCTTTAGACAAAAACTTTTCTTTCCTTCCAGCTAAATCGATGGAGGATAAAGCAAATGCTTGTCAAATTGGAACTAGCTCTTTGAAAATAGCACTTAATAAAAGATATGCTAAATCTTATCAAGAGAATAAAAAAACCACAACATATTATTAATTTCCAATTATCCAATAAAAAAAATACAAAAAAAATAAACTATCCAGAGATTTGTTTTAACTTTTAATTAAATCTAAAAACTACCGAACATCCTAACGAATGTATTAAAATCGCTAGCGACCTAGATTCGAGCGTCGTCTTAAGGAAAGAAAATACTCTCAACTCTAGTTATTAACCCGAATTTGGAGTTTTTATGGGATTTAATCCCCTTTTTAGAGATGTTGGTATACTCCTTGCAAAGACTATCTAAAAAAATGATTGCATAGTTGAAGAGTGCCGGTTATAACGGACTCAAGCATTTTAACCGGAGTTTAGAGTTTTTTTGACTTTGGACTGACGTGAAAGCGCTTGCAGATGAAAAGTGGCCAGACGGTCCCTATTTTTTAATATGAACCGCCTGACCATTTGTTCATCTCCGCAGCTTTGAGGCAGGCGAAAGAGCAAAAAAAACTCCATATTCTTGTTTTTAGGTACCTATCTTCTTTTATCCATTACCAAAATTGATTTAACCCATCAATTAAGGGGGAAAGTATGAATACTAATGATCCAAAGTTTCCACAGGATCCCGACAAGCCGCCTTTTCAAGATCCTAATCAACCATCTTCAGGCGACCCATCTGATTTGACTCAACCGCCTGTATTTCCTTCAAGCGAACCGTCTAAAATTTATTCTACCAATGCGTCCAACTATGCAGTTCCGCCTAAATCGGCAGCTTCAACAGAACCCAATAGGGTATACGCCTCAGAGATGGGAGAAGGAGCAAAAACTTATTCAAGCGATTATACGCAAAAAACCAAAGACTATCAGCATAAAGAATCGATAGAAGATAAAGTGAGAGAGTCTTTTAGAAATAATAAGGATTCAAAGAAATTTGACGATCTTTATCAATATGCCCGGAATAACAAGGAACATACGATCACTTATATCTTGTTGATTTTGGGTTTACTCTTGCTTTTCTTTGATAATCTCTTAGGTGGATTGATCCTTGGAATGGTAGCCGGCTATCATTTTGCCTATGAAATCATCTATTACCTGCGCAATATTGGGCAAGTCTTTACCGGTCAAGATCAACTGCGCTATGTTGTCTTAACAGGGCTCTTATTGGGATTATTCATTGCCGCACCCGGCATTTTTGTTGGCGCTATTATCGTTGCTGCTTTCAAGCAGGTTATGCAAGGAAAAGGAATAGACACTCCTCCTCCAAGCGATCGCGATAGCGGGCCGACTCGCCGCCTATAATAAGGTATTTTTAACTGTCTAGGGAATGCCTTCTAGAAGCTGTACTAAATTAGTTTAGTTCGAGACTATTTTTCTCTAAAGCTCGCAAAAATACGGAGGCCATATTCAATTGGCCTCCTTCTTTCTTAGCCTCTGAACGGCTCCTAGAAGGTGGATTAAAATCCATAATGATCGATATCTGAGATTATTTTTCCTTACGGAATCCTCTCTCTTAGTCAGAGCATTTCTCAGTGGCTTTTCTATTTTTTATTTCAAATAATTTACACAATTTTATTTCAATTTTAACAAAACAACTATAAACAATAAATCAATGGTCAAATATTATTGTTTTTATTAAATTATTTTGTTATATTATTCTTATTTAAAGAAGAAATACATCTCAAAATTCGGGTTATTAATGAAGCAGATTAATAAAAGGTTTTTATGAATATATCCTCTTATCATTCAGTCACTTCATACGAAGAGAAATATGTGGAGATGAATCAAGAAATGGAAATAGAAGCGGAAGCCGAGGAAGGAAAAAGCGGGGTTTGTCCTCCCCTTCTCCATCAGCTTCCCTTAGAAATCATTTATTGCATTTTCGATCAATTAGCTTGCCAGGCCTCGAAAAAAGAGTTTTTCCCCTCTGTTTATTCTCTGTCGCTAGCATGGATCCTGCGTGATAAGCCAACGTGGCCGCATCGGGAAGAGCCAAGGAATGGGGAATTTTTACAGAAGACCCGTTCCTTTGTCAAAGAATGCCTATTTCACAGTAAAATAATTGCCTGCAATCAAGGGCTTTTATCTCCAAAAGAGCTTAATTTATATTCATTCTCTTTACTTCTTCCTTTTCTGAAAGCTTCCAATAAAAGCCTGGACGTTCTCAACTTAAATCAATTTAGCCTCCGACTCGACAAAGGCCGCCTTTCAGAAATTGTTCGTTTTTGCCCGCATCTTAGACAATTGGATCTGGGATCCTCAATGATTTCCGATCAGGAAGTCGACGAAATTTTAAAATTAAAAAGGTTGAATGCTCTAACTGTATTTGGACTGCAGATCAGCGAAGGAAAATGGACGCAATTATTCCAGCTTCCTTTAAAAAAAATAACCATTAACAGGGGGGAATCGCTGACAGACAGAGCAATTGGGGAATTGAGTGCTCTTCGCTTAGAAAGCCTAGCCTTGAACCACTGTAAAAAATTAACTGTCCAGGCCCTTCCCTCTCTCTTTAAATTCTCTCTTTCTTCCTTAAGTTTGCAGGGCTGCGCCTTTCGTTTTCCCAATTTGCAAACACTCTCTCCTCCCCCATCGCCAGCATGGTATCAACAATTACAGCACTTGGATTTGAGCCAAACGGAATGGACTGAAGAGACGATCCAATGGATCGCACAATGCAAGAATTTGCAAACGTTGATTCTCACTGAATGCGCAATTAATGACCGAGCCCTAACCGCATTAAAGTTTTTACCTCTAAAGAAGCTTTCCCTGATGAAATGCGAAAATATTACCGATGAAGGACTCAACATCCTTTCTGGTATTTCCACTCTTAAAGAATTAAATGTCTGCTATTGCACAAAATTAACCGATCGAGGAGTTCAAAAGCTCGCTCCTCTCAATCTTGATAGCCTAAATGTAAGCTGGTGTCCCCAACTGACAAACAAAGGAATTGAAAGTTTGCAAGGCATCAAGGAGTTAAAAGTCACTGGTCGCAGTGGGGCCAATTAAAAATTTTAACTCCCTCATCCCTTTACTTATTTCGCAGGCAATTGAAGAAGTTCATTCATCCTTTCTTGAATGACTTCAACCATGGATTTTCCCTTAGCCACTTCTTCAATGGAATCGGAAAAAGAATCGAGCCAAAGCAGGATGGTTCCGATTAAGGAAATAAAGGTCGCGTCTTCCAGCATAGAGCCGGGCTTTAAGAAGGCATAGCGAAAAAATACGCTTTTGCCCGCTTCATCTAAGATAAATCCTGGCACTAGCAGAGATTTATTAAAAAAATTGATGAGTCTCGCTACTTCTCCAATGGACTGAGGCTCAACGGTAAAGGGAAGAACAGTATAAATATGCACGAATGATTCGGTAGCTTCTTGTGCGGCAGGAGCGGCTAAGACATCCTTTTCAATCTTAAGAATACAGATTCTTTCCCGGTTTTTGCTGTCCCGAGGAAGTGTCAAACTTAAGTGCTCAAAAGGCATTTCCTGCGAAGCTTTGTGCAAAAGGCATGGATATCCGAATCGATCTAGAACAGCTTCTAGCTTTTCAAGAAATTGATCTTCCATAATTTTCTCCTCTCAGTTTTTACTCTACCTATTGAGCCAATAATTGTAAAATAAGCGTTCTTCGCTGGTTATCATAGGAGCGCGTATCAATTCCCGCACGCTGCAAAATATCTTCCATTTTTTCATCATTTAAAACGCTCTCCATCTGAACCAGTCTTCTTTCCAAATCTGTCGGTTCTATTCCCAATTGCCCGGCTGTTTGTCGTATAAGCTCTCTTTCCTGACGCTGTTCGGAAGACAGGCGCCATTCAAATGCCCTTGAAGATAAATTCTTAGCCGTCGTTGAAAGCTGTCCAAGCTTATCTACTGTTGCATAAGCGCCTCCAATGATGAGGGGTGCAAAGCCCGTGATCATCCCCCCTGTTGCCAAGATTGCGCTTGCCGATGTCATTTTGTTTTCCGGAGAATTCTCATCTTGCGCTGTTGAAGACACCGCGGTCATTAAACCGATGGTATAAGTCATTAAAGCGGCAGCATAGATGTAAGTCGAAGTAACCGTGGAGAGTTTTTTATATCCAATCTCGCTAGCTGCTTTTTCTAAGTGGGCAAGCTTTTGCTCATAATTTTTTGCTTTCAAGTCTAAAAGAATTTTCTCAAAGCTGCCCTCTGGAAAAAAATCTCGCAATTTTTGAAGCTCATCATAAGCTGTCGATACAGCTTGCTTCATGACTTGGATCTGCTCTCTGCGGACATTCAAGTCTTTGATGGCATTCCAATTTTGATAAATGGCAGCAGCACTCGTGAGAGAAGTGGCAAGAGAAGGAACGTATTTGAGCAGGGAAAGCGCCATGGTGTCGGATAAATATTCTTGGCTAAGCAACGCTTTGCTGCCGCTTTTGCCTATTTCGATCGCGTTTCTCAAACACTGGGCTTTGATCATTTCTTTTTGGGTGCTTAAATGCGTCTCCAGAGTCTTGATTTGCGTTAGGACTAATTCTTTATCTTTAAGCAAAATGCCTTTTTTTATTTCATCTTCCCCAGAGCTGCCCAAGCGGGCTATTTTAGCTTCAATGATTTTTACTTGGTCTTTAAGCTCTTTCAGCTGACTATCGTAAGCCTGGTTGGGAATAGAAGCCTTGTTGACATTTGCAAGCAAGGCAAGCGCATTGACTGTCATATTGACGGCATTAAAAGGGATAGTCTGAGAAAATTCCGATACTTGCTTTCCGCCGCTTTCAATAGAGGCCAACTCATTAATTCTTGAGACAAGCGCTTTTTGAGACTCCTCATCCAGATCGAAAATGAGCGCCTGAATCTGAGAATCGACAGCCGGGTCTACGTATTTTTTAGAAACGACGCCGCCTACTTTGCCCGCTACTCCAATTGTCGTCCCGCCTACTGACCCCAAGCTCGAAAGTTGGGCCGCACCGCTGATAGCCCGCCCCAAAGTCTTTTTATCCTCTTGCTTCGGAAGTTGGGTGGAAATGCTGCGAAAATGCAAGCCCAACTCTCCTATCGCCGCCTTCTGCAATTCGATCATCGCCTCTTTTTTCTCATGAATAGCTGCCATGTTAAAAGGACTTTGTCCGGTCTCTGTCTTTATTTTAGGATCGGAGCCATTCTGCAGTAACCCTCGGACAAATTCCGGCGATGAGTATCCAGCAGCATAATAAAGCGGAGTGGCTCCCTTTTCATCCCGCGCATTCATATCGGCTTTTCCTTTTACCAGAGAAAGAAAGTGGGAAGTAAAAAGAGGATTTTTCTTTAATGCCAGATGGTG
This sequence comes from Candidatus Protochlamydia phocaeensis, assembly GCF_001545115.1. NCBI lineage: Bacteria > Pseudomonadati > Chlamydiota > Chlamydiia > Parachlamydiales > Parachlamydiaceae > Candidatus Protochlamydia > Candidatus Protochlamydia phocaeensis. Next base: position 8,286 of record NZ_FCNU01000017.1, on the reverse strand, counting down.
GAGCAAGGTCTTGCCCGACGCATCTGCTTTTTTAAAATCAAAATAAGGAGCAACCACATCCTGAAGAAAAGGATCATTGCCATTGGCTAAAAAAGCCATGTGCTCATCTTTCTGCATAATGGCTTTAAACTGCTCAATGACTCTTTCCTCCCCTTCCTCAGGATTTATCCCTTCCAATTCTTCTAATAGCGAGGGCGGCGCAGAATCCAAAATAGCTCCCTTAAATTCCCCTATCTGCTGCATTAAATTAATGATCCGCTTTTCGGAAATATTGGTAAAAACAGATTGAATGACAGAGGTAATGGTTTGTTGATTGGATTCAGGTAATTTGATGTGATTGGTCAAATTCTTCACTTTTTCAAAGAAGCGTGGAACGAATTGGCTATTCGCATATTCCATATTGCCCTTTATCATTTCCAACCCATCTAAAATTTCTCGCACTAATTGACCTTTCTCAGGTGTTAATTCATCCGACTGAGGATCAATTATTGATAAATCCAAGTGGGCTAACCCCTCAAGCTTGGTTTGAATATCTTGTTCGAATAGCTCTCGGTTGAATGAATGAAGATTCCCACTTATACTCATACAAACCTCTTTAAAATTTAATCAAAAACCATCTATTTTTATTATAAATAATTTAAGTATTTAATTTATTATTTTTTAAAATAAATAATGTATTTAAAAACAAATTAACAAATAATTATGTTTTAATTGGATTTAATCTAAATAAATATATAAAATAAAAAATTAATAAATTCGCGAGATGCATTAAAATTTGAAAACTGGCAAGACTCATCGGCTTCAACACGGGCATGATTGTCAAGATTTTAGAATTTCTACCTCTTTGCCTCCTTTAGCCTTGAGAAATATTTTCCAAAAAAGGAGAATTTTTCTTTTGTTTTTTATTTTCCCACTTCAATTTTTTATAAATATTAAAAATATTTTTTATTATGAATCCTTTAATTTCTTTAGATATTAATTATTCTCCATCTATAAAAGAACAAAGTTCCCTATTTACATGCGAAGAACAAATAAGGGGAACCTATGCAGAATTAAGTCATCAATTGACTCAAGCGCAGAATTGGCATGATTTTGAAAATAAATTAAACTGGTATGCACTCTCTAATCACCCTCTTTCGGTAAAGGAAAAGATCTTGCATTTTCTAGCTTTAAAAGGATTGGATGCGTTTTACCATTTATTTAATCAATTAAAAGAACAAGTGACTAACCGAGAAGATATTGATTTGTGTAATCATTTTTTTTCCGAAATTAGCAATCATTATATAACAAATGCAGCTGACAGTCTATTGCAGCGTTTAAGCAAAGAAAATGCTGGCTATGAAGCAATTCTTGACATCCGCTTGCTTTTTAAAGAAGGGAGGCTAAGACTGGAAGTAGAGGACAATGGAATCGGAATCGCATTTGAAGCCGAGCAAAATCTTTTTAAAGAAAAAGTGACCACTAAAAAAGATCTAGATCCCCCTCAGTATGGAGGGGGTGGAATTGCCTTAATCAACGTCAATCTGTTAAAAGATCGGCTGAAAGGACAAAGTGGTTTTTTAAATAAGGGACAAGATCAAGGAGCGAAATTTTGGTTTGAAGCTAGCCTGGAAAATTGCAAGCAAGGACTTGAGATGCCGGCTTATCAACAATAGTTGATGAAAAAAGCCTAAATTTCTAATCCATTGCGGCACAAATCAGCCATTTGGTCCGTCTTTTCTGCTGCATCCTTATAATAGTAAAAGTTCGTGCCGTCCCGAGCTAACTGACTCGCTCACAGAAAAGGACGGCATCTTTCCTCAATAACGTCCAGCTATTTGAGCATATCGGCCGCATATCGCCGCAAGCCTTCTTTGACAATTTCCGTCATTTCAATCTTAGAGGGACAGACAAAAGAGGGCAGAGCAAAGTCTTCGCTGTCTACTTCCAATAAACCTAATTCTGCAGCTTGGTCATAATCTTCCGCTAAAATGGCTTTGACTAAATGCACGGTCGAAATATCAAGGGGCATGACTTCATCGGCAAGCGAACTATCGATAAAAGGGCGCAGCTCTCCGTGCTGATTTGTTGTAAAATCGTATTCTTTATGAGCATTGTCCAAATGGCCTGAAAGATAGGTCCCGCTAAAGGTATACTTATCCAACCCCAAGCGGAAAAAATGCAAAAATTCCCGCTCTGTATTTTCCGGAATAGCGCAAAAACATTTGTCATAATAGCCCAGAAAATCTTCTGTATCGACTTTTCTTCCAGTCAAAGGATCCCCAGCAATTAAGCGAACCCATCCTTTTTTAATCCTTCCTGCAATGAGAGCGGAAATGGGATAGCCTTCTCTGACTTTAAAATAGCCTGTTCTTCCCTCAACGATGCCTGTCCCTGCCAGGCTAATGATGCGCTCAACAAAATACTGTCCATGCATCAGCATGTATCCAATCACAATGACCGCCAGTACATCAACAGTCCAAACGACATCTTCAACGGAAAGAATGGGATCGATGCGCTGAATATGCAAAGAGGGGTTGCTGATGGGATGCGGCCCTTCTGCCGTATGCTTCTCTACGCCTTTTGCATCGGGAAAAGCACGGCTCGCTGTTCCTTGGCGATAGACCAAATGAACCTTTCCATCCGTCATTTTTGCTAAGGCGTCCAATCCTCTTTGAAATTCTTTCTCATAACCGGCCACTTGCATTTCAGCCGGAGGGACAAAAGGAGCAGACTCAAGGGCTTTGACAAAAATGCTGCGGGGAACTTTGCCTGGATTGGCTAAAAAATTAAATGGTCTTTGGCGAATATGGGCAAAAAGCCCTGTGCGTTTAAAATAATCGATGAGCTCTTGCCTGGATGATTGGGATAAATCGAGCAAGGGATAGGTTTCGCGCTCTTCCGCCGTAGCAACTTCAATGACAATATCTAATAAGCGCCTCTTTAATCCTCTGCGGATTTCTATAACCGTTCCCGCCGCCGGGGAAACAAAAAAACGCCCTGGCGATGCCTTATCCTCGGCCAAAGGCTGGCCGATTTTAACGTAATCGCCGGCTTTCACTAATATTTTAAATTTAATCTCTTCAAAGGCATTGAAATCTAAAGCCAAGTGGCTAGGGGCCTTTACTGGATGAGCTCCTCCGCTTACTGTCAGTGGCTGGAGGCCGCCGTCCGGTTTTCCCTTGATTGGAATATCTAATCCTTTAGCAATTTTGATATGAACCATATGAATCCTTTGAGAATGCCAAACCAGAACGTTAATGAAAAAAAAAGTTTTAAGCAAGATCCCGTTAGAAGGTAGGTTTTGAATTCGACTGACATGCCTCGCTCTTCCAATAAAACTTCTGGCTGCTAAGCGCTTTCTTAAACCAAACCGGGGCATGCAGACTGGCCCGGCCTAGGCGATAACCGCTCAACTTGAAGAAGGATTGTAAAAGCGCATAAGGAATTAGAAAGGGCTGTTTGTGCTTTAATTCTTTGAGCAAGGCTTTAACATAATCCTGTCCCCTTTTGCTGTCTTTTCCTCCTATCGCTAGAAGAGATTGATAAGCATGCCTGGCCAGTCCAATGTCAAAATGCCGGCAAAATTCCTGCTTTAACGTATAATCATGAGAATGCCTGACTTCCGCTTCTGCAACATAGGCGATGCGATGGTGCTTATAAAGCAAGCGGGCAACAACTACTGTATCTTCTCCAAATAGCACATGGGGGAATCCTCCCACCTCATCTAAAGCCCGGCTAAGATAAGCCGCACAAGAATTCGAACAAAAAAACGTATAAACGCCGAAAGTGGAAATATCTTCTAAGCTGCGAATATGGCTCGTTGCCGGATAATTAAAGTAACGGGGAAAAGCGGCAAAAAAACCCGCCCCTGCATGGGGCAGCTGCCTTGCATAAGAGACGGAGGCTTGCTGGTCAATTAAAGGCCGGACAAGTCGCTCAAGCATATAAGGAGAAGTCGCATAGGCATCCTGTGTAATCATGACGACGATATCTGTCCCGAGATAAAGCCGGCCCTTTTCACGGGTTGTCCCATGATTAAACTCCGTTTGCGGAATAGTCAGCGTTTCAACTCCCAGCGATTGGGCTATTTGGACAGTTCCATCGGAAGAGGATGAATCTATTACTAAGATGCGGGGCTTAAGGGAAGACTGAAGAAGAGGAGGCAGGCAATGAGGAAGATGCTTAGCCGCTTGAAAAGTGGGAATAACCACGCCGATGGATAACGCTTTTTTCATAGATAAATCTCAAGTAAAATTAGACAAATTAGCAAGTGCTTTGAAATTTCAGCATATCCTCTCATAGAGCAGAGGTGAAGATAAAATAATCAGGGACTTAATGGCAGTCAAATAAATTTCTTCTCTTATTTCTGAATGGCTTCCTCGGCGTTGAATCCCAAAGGGGGGATGACAAACACCAGGGACAGATCATGCAAGGGACCGGCTAATGGCTTGGCTTCTAATTCATAGAAATAGTCCCCTTCTTTAAGCAAGCCAATTTTAGAAACGGCTGCGACTTTAAGGCCGGCAGGAAAAATCCCGTCCATGCCTGTCGTCACGAGGATGTCCTGAGCCTTTAGAATGGGAATAGCAGCTCCTTGCGATTGCCCCAACGGCCTGCCCGTGCGGAGATCCCTCCCCTCTCCCTCTTCATCCGCAAAATCGTAGTTAAATCCCGTTCCTTTAAGAATAAAGCAATGCCCTCGGCAAGACGGTTGCAAACTGCCCTGCAGTTCACCTTTGGCCAAATACCAAGATTTTTTAAAAGGCTGCAGGACTTGTTTGAATTGTTCTAAGAGTTCGGCAAGTTGCTCTTGATCCTGAGGAGAGAGGGATTTGAGCTTTTTTCGACTGAGGTGGCCAAGCAATGCATCAATGTGCTCTTTCACCAGCAAGTCTTGTTCCCCGCCTCTGACAGCTCTTACCGAAGGCGTCAAACCAGGATCTGTAATCAAGCGCACGCGCGATTGATGCTGGCCGACATAATCGATAACGCCAACAACCGCTTGCCCGACTAAGACTGGGCTATCCTTAGCGACAATTTTTTCTTTTCGTCCTTGATTGTCCGCTTCCCCAACATTGATCCAAAGAGAACTGTTCCACGTATCCAAAGAGCGAAAAAGAACGCGTGCTGGAAGAACTTGAATCTGCAATTTAAGCGTGCGGGCTAAGCGCTGCGAAGCTATTTCATACTCGCCACTCAGCTCACGGGCATCGTAAGGTAAAGAGTCGGAAAGCGTTTGCAGCTGAGACTTGAAGCTATGCTGATGGGATAGAAGCTGGTGCAATTGGATCAATTCATTGCTCAATAATTGGTTCTCAAGTTGCAGACGCTGGATGTTTTCTTCAGGCGCAAGAGCGGCCAAAGAAGGCGATTGGGTGGGATGAGAAAAAAACTGCTTTACAAGCAGAAGCTTTTCCCATAAAGGCGAAAAAAGAGCCGCTGAGCCTCCGCGCATTTTCTCGGTCGTCGATCGCGATAAGCTCATCGAAATTAAGAGAGTGATGAAAATAATAAAATAAGAAAGAATAAATTTTTTATGCACGGCTACATAACAGATAAAAGAGATTCGGCTACATATTCTACGTTTTGAGTATTTAAACCTGCAATATTAATGCGGCCATTGCTTGGCATATAAATCGCTTTTTCTTGACGCAGGCGCTGCACTTGATCAGGTGTAAGTCCGCAAAAGGAAAACAGGCCATTTTGCTGATGCATATAGGAAAAATTTTTATCTTGGCCTTTGACGAGAAGAGCGGCAATCAAGGCTTTGCGCATCTCCTTTACCCTTTCGCACATATTCTTTAATTCCCTTTGCCACTCCAGCGTCAATTCATGGGATTTTAAAATGGTCGATATAATGCGAGCGCCTTGCAAAGGAGGCGTTGAATAATTACAGCGAATTAAAAATTTTATTTGACTTGCTAATTTAGGCATGCACTCTGCTTGAGAAGCCGTAATAGCTAATAGTCCAACCCGCTCTCCATAAAGTCCAAAATTTTTGGAAAAAGAATAAGCTACGAGCATTTCATGCCCTTCGCCGGCAAAATAGCGAATGGCTTGCGCATCCTGATCTAAGCTCTGTCCAAATCCCTGATAAGCCAAATCAAATATGGGCACAATCTGCTGCTTTTTAATCAGGCTTGATAGTTCTTTCCATTGTTCAAAATTGGGATCCACTCCCGTCGGATTATGGCAGCAGCCATGCAATAAAATAGCGCTAGACGGAGGCATATTGCGGATGGCTTCGCACATGCCGGCAAAATCCAAACCATGGCCTTGGGGATCGAAATACGGATAGCTCCCCACACTTAAGCCTGATTTTTCAAAAATTTGCTTGTGATTAGACCAAGAAGGCTGTGAAAGAAAAATTGTCTTGCTCACCAGCTTCGCCAAGAACTCTCCGGCCAATCGCAAAGCGCCTGACCCGCCAACTGTTTGCGCAGCAAAAATTTGACCTGACTGCAGAAGAGCGGATTCTGCTCCAAATAACAGCTGAAGCCCGCATTTGATAAATTCTCCCTCTCCTTCGATAGGCAAGTAATCTTTCGGCAGATGTCTCTGTAGAATTTGGCTTTCTGCTTTCTTTACGCTCGTTAAAACTAAAGAATGCCCCTCAGCTGTTTTATAGGCACCGATGCCTAAATTAATTTTATTGGGGCGCGGATCAGCTGCAAATATAATTGGAAGGCCTAAAATAGGATCGTCCGGCAAGAGAGGTACATCAGAGAAGAATGGCATAATCATCCTACTTCTTTTATTGATTTATTAAGCGAATTCTCAAGGATAAGCTTTTATTGTTCAAGCTTTAGAGGGATTAAATAACTTATAATAGCTTACATTTGAGATTATTTTCCTCGTCCTATAGAGCGGGCCGCCAATTAGCGGATGAACCTCTAAGAGAAAATCACTTCGCTCCAAGCCATTGCCTCATTGATGGCATGCTCACTGATAGGAAAATAAAGAGGCTTTATTCCCGGCTGTTTAAATCGCCTCCCTAAAAGAAAAGCTAGGAGGAAAGAGCGTAATAAAATGAATGCGGTCAAGCAGCAGCCTGATGCGCTCAAAGAGCCTCGCTTGCAAGTCAAAAGATGGGGATAAAGAAGGAAGGAACTTTCTGCCATAGAAGTCATAGGCTGCAGTCAAGGCAGCTCCATAGGATTGCCTTTCAATAAAGCTGCGAGCGATATTAAAAACCCCGTGATTGGCATAAAAAATTCCTAAAGACATAGCCTGCTGATAGAGGCTTAAATATTTAGAGGAAGACGGCCCACGGCTTAAATAATCGCCTAAAAAACCAAAGGTATAGACAGCCAGGCCTGCAATGATTTGCGCGCTTCCAAAACGCAAGCGCCAAGCCGTCGACCAGGCATGCAGGCGAGGGAATTGCTGCTTAGGCAAATACCCCATCAAATTAAAGGACGTTTCCACTAAAGTGAGAACGCCATTAATATAGGGAATACAGGCTGTCATTACCTCTCCAGCATTTTTATTTAAAATATTTATACCCTGATGCAAGCAAGTTTGGAAGCTTGTCCAATTGCAATCGAATATAAACGAATAATCGACCCTGAAGATCAAATTGAGGCGAGGCGTCCTGGTAACTTAAAAGTTTTTTGTTATATAAATCATAGGCCAATGCCGCAATACCCCACCCTCGGCTTTCGATAGAAGAGCGCACAATATTGAGAACCCCATGTCCTGCATATTGCAGAATGCGAACAGCCAAGCGCTGATAAAACTCTTTTTGACCGGAATGATAGAGGCTCAGGCCAAAGGACAGGATGCTTCCGGCTAATCCGGCAATAATGAGAACTTTTCCATAATGAGAACGCAGATTCGTAATCGATTGCTTGGCATCATAATAAGGATTGAGGTACACGCTATTGGAATGCCGGTCTTTCAAGTAGCGTTGGCCAACGGGAAGATAGCCTATTATATTCAACACGCTCTCAAAAGCAATCAATCCACTATCCAAAGTGGCAAAAGAAAAAGAATTAATTGTCATAAATATTCCTTATATAAGCGACAAAACTATTATGTTTTATTTTGTTTTAGAAACTGCCGTCGAATTGCCTATTGTCTATATTCAAGATTATTTTCTCCTTGGGGGGTAGTTCTAAACATGTAATGCTAAATTGTAATAACAGATAAAATATTTGATCATTCCAATATGATTAGCTAGTTTTTTAGAGAAAGATAAAGTTTTTCTTACAAGCCTTGCGACTCTTTGTCTAAGAGTACAATTAAATCTTTCAATATAACTTGTTTTGCCAGATTCTTTTCCAACTGGTCGGTGTTGAGCCC
>NZ_FCNU01000016.1:2059-5442 GCF_001545115.1 Candidatus Protochlamydia phocaeensis | reverse complement strand
GGCGATGAAAGGCTTGACTTCTGAGTTCGGGATGGGATCAGGTATTTCCCTTTCTCTAATGCCACCAAGCGAAAAAGTTTAAATGAATCGTAAATCTCGTTAATTCACGTGTAAAAATCAGCGCTTGAAGACTCTCTTCACGTCGCTTGATATGTAAATTGGACCACACTTTGTGCTGAAGGGGATGGTCTCGTCCTTCAGGAAAAAAAAGGTGGTCAAGCCGATCGACCGATTAGTATTGGTAAGCTAAGTACATTACTGTACGTACACACCCAACCTATTAACCACATCGTCTATATGGTGTCTGATAGGGATACCTTATCTTGAGGGAGGCTTGGCGTTTATATGCTTTCAACGCTTATCCTTTCCGAACATAGCTACCCAGCAATGCCCTTGGCAGAACAACTGGCTCACCATTGGTTCGTCCACTTCGGTCCTCTCGTACTAGAAGCAGCTCCTCTCAAGTATCCTACGCCCACAAAAGATAGGGACCAAACTGTCTCACGACGTTTTGAACCCAACTCGCGTACCGCTTTAATTGGCGAACAGCCAAACCCTTGGGACCTTCTTCAGCCCCAGGATGCGATGAGTCGACATCGAGGTGCCAAACCGCCACGTCGATATGAACTCTTGGTGGCGATAAGCCTGTTATCCCCGGAGTACCTTTTATCCGTTGAGCGACGGCGATTCCACATTCCACCGCCGGATCACTAAGCCCGACTTTCGTCTCTGTTCGACTTGCAGGTCTCACAGTTAACTTGCCTTATACCTTTACGCTCTACTCGTGATTGCCAACCACGATGAGGCAAGCTTTGGACTCCTCCGTTACTCTTTAGGAGGATACCGCCCCAGCAAAACTGCCCGTCTGACAATGTCCGACTCCCAGCTTCATGGGATGTCGTTAGATTCCCGACTTATCAAGACCGGTATTTCAACGGCGACTCCAGCCCACCTAACGATGGGCCTTCAAAGTCTCCCGGTTATTCTACACATGACAAGTCAAGAGCCAATATCAGAGTACAGTAAAGGTTCACGGGGTCTTTCCGTCTTATTGCGGGTAAACAGCATCTTCACTGCTACTACAATTTCACCGAGTCTCTTGTTGAGACAGTGCCCAGATCGTTATACCATTCGTGCAGGTCGGAACTTACCCGACAAGGAATTTCGCTACCTTAGGACCGTTATAGTTACGGCCGCCATTCACCAGGGCTTAAATTCAATGCGTCGCCTTACGGCTAACATCTCCTTTTGACCTTTTGGCATTGGGCAGGCATCACACCATATACTTCGACTTAGGCGTCTTTGCATAGTGCTGTGTTTTTGTTAAACAGTCGCCTGGGCCATTTCTCTGCGGCCACCTTACGCTCAAGCAGCAAGTGCTGTCACGTCCGATGGCTCCTCTTCTCCCGAAGTTACGAGGATAATTTGCCGAGTTCCTTAACAAGAGTTCTCTCGCGCGCCTGAGAATATTCTTCCCACCCACCTGTGTCGGTTTTGGTACGGTCGCCATTGACGATTAGAGTCTATTTCTTGGAAGCCTTGCGCTACGCTATCGGTTCCCCCGAAGGTTCCCCTTAGTGACAACCTGGCTTTATGCTGGCGGATTTGCCTACCAGCCGACCTCATTGCCCCACGGACACATCCAATGGTCCGCGCGCTTAACGTACTTCGTCAACCCTTCATCATAGTCTTAGGCGGCGCAGGAATATTTAACCTGCTTTCCATCACCTACGCTTTTCAGCCTCGGCTTAGGGACCGGCTAACCCAGGGAAGACGAGCTTTACCCTGGAAACCTTAGGTTTTCGGCGAGGGGGATTTTCACCCCCTTTATCGTTTACTCATGCCATGCATTATCACTAGTATGCGCTCCAGCGCTCCTTACGGTACACCTTCGACGCTGCATACTACGCTCTCCTACCGCTTAATTCTTACGAATTAAACCCGCGATTTCGGCTCTATGCTTTAGTCCCGGATATTATCGGCGCAGAGTTTCTCGATTGGTGAGCTGTTACGCACTCTTTAAATGATGGCTGCCTCTAAGCCAACATCCCAACTGTTTTAGAAACTCCACTTCCTTACTCACTTAGCATAGAATTAGGGGCCTTAATCGGCGATCTGGGCTGTTCCCCTTTTGACAATGTAGCTTATCCCACACTGTCTATCTCCCGGACGAATTTACAGTATTCGGAGTTTGATTTCCTTTGGTAGGTCGGTAGACCCCCGCGTGAATTCAGTGCTCTACCCCTGTAAACGACTGTCCGAGGCTAACCCGAAAGTTATTTCGAAGAGAACAAGATATCTCCAAGTTTGATTGGCCTTTCACCCCTATCCACAACTCATCCAAAACTTTTTCAACAGTTACTAGTTCGGTCCTCCACAAGGTGTTACCCTTGCTTCAACCTGGTCATGGATAGATCACTTGGTTTCGTGTCTGCGCCAAATGACTATACGCCCTTTTAAGACTTGCTTTCGCTTCGGCTTCGGAACGCTCGTCCCTTAACCTCGCCATTTAACGCAACTCGCTGGCTCATCATGCAAAAGGCACGCCGTCAGCCATTCCCATAAAATGGGCATAGGCCTCCGACCGTTTGTAAGCTATTGGTTTCAGGTTCTATTTCACTCCCCTAACAGGGGTTCTTTTCACCTTTCCCTCACGGTACTGGTTCACTATCGGTCATCAACGAGTATTTAGCCTTAGAGGGTGGTCCCTCCAGATTCAGACCGGGTTTCACGTGTCCGGCCCTACTCAGGTGCCTGTCTTGTTAGCTTCCTTTTTCGCATACGGGGCTTTCACCCTATATTGCCCAACTTTCCAGAAGTGTTCTGCTAAATTCACCTAACAGTTATGACAGGTCCTACAACCCCGCTAATAAATTAACGGTTTGGGCTCTTCCCCGTTCGCTCGCCGCTACTCAGGGAATCTCTGATTTGATTTCTTTTCCTTTGCCTACTTAGATGTTTCAGTTCGGCAAGTGTCGCCTCTTTAACCTATGTATTCAGTTAAAGATAACCAGACATTACTCTGGTTGGGTTGCCCCATTCGGATATCTCCGGATCAATGCTTTTTTCCAGCTCCCCGAAGCTTTTCGCAGGTTTCGCGTCCTTCTTCGCCTGTTGATGCCAAGGCATCCACCAATAGCCCTTAATAGCTTGACCAAAAATTTGATCTCAAGCAATTAAGTATGAGTTACGACTCACATAAGCTTAACGCTTATGTCACTTAAAATTTGTGTGAAGATCATCCTCAAGCGCTGATTTTTATCAGTGAATTGTTTTATTAACTCACGTCAATTTCACTATATTCTCTATAGCTTCATCAACGCTTAATAGATTTACTTGATTCTTTAAACTTTTATGACTTTCAAAATAACATCTGTCAGCAT
>NZ_FCNU01000016.1:0-1665 GCF_001545115.1 Candidatus Protochlamydia phocaeensis | reverse complement strand
TTCCGTATAAGTAAGACAATGTACAGGCAAATAGAGCTTGCCCAACCTGTTTGCTTCTAAGAGCAAACTGTCCTTTAAAGGAGGTGATCCAGCCCCACCTTCCGGTAGGGCTACCTTGTTACGACTTCATCCCAGTCATCGGCCTTACCTTACACGCCTCTCCCCTTGCGGTTAAGCCAGCGGATTCGGGTAAAACCAACTCCCATGATGTGACGGGCGGTGTGTACAAGACCCGGGAACGTATTCACGGCGATGTTGCTGACTCGCCATTACTAGCAATTCCGTCTTCATGTAGTCGAGTTGCAGACTACAATCTGAACTGAGGCCGGCTTTCGGGATTTGCTCCACCTCGCGGCTTCGCTGCCTTCTGTACCGACCATTGTAGCACGTGTGTAGCCCCAGACATAAGGGCCATGCGGACTTGACGTCATCCTCACCTTCCTCCTGGTTAACCCAGGCAGTCTCATTAGAGTTCCCACCTTAAATGTTGGCAACTAATGATAAGGGTTGCGCTCGTTGCGGGACTTAACCCAACACCTCACGGCACGAGCTGACGACAGCCATGCAGCACCTGTGCAGCAGTCCCGAAGGAAAGGCCCATCTCTGGACCGGTCTACTGCATGTCAAGCCTGGGTAAGGTTCTTCGCGTTGCATCGAATTAAACCACATGCTCCACTGCTTGTGCGGGTCCCCGTCAATTCTTTTGAGTTTCAGCCTTGCGACTGTACTCCCCAGGCGGTATACTTAACACGTTAGCTACGGCACAACCAGGGTTGAGTCCGGTTACACCAAGTATACATAGTTTACGGCAAGGACTACCAGGGTATCTAATCCTGTTTGATCCCCTTGCTTTCGCGCTTTAGCGTCAGGAGTAAGCTAGAAAACCGCCTTCGCCACCGGTGTTCTTCCACATATCTACGCATTTCACCGCTACTTGTGGAATTCCGTTTTCTCCGCCTACCCTCAAGAGATATAGTTTCAAATGCTGTTCCGAGGTTGAGCCCCGGGATTTCACGTCTGACTTATATCCCCGCCTACGCGCCCTTTACGCCCAATAAATCCGATTAATGCTTGCACCCTCCGTATTACCGCAGCTGCTGGCACGGAGTTAGCCGGTGCTTCTTTACCTGGTACGCTCAAGTTCTCCGGATATTAGCCGGATCTCCTTGTTCCCAAGCGAAAGAGCTTTACGACCCTAAGGCCTTCTTCGCTCACACGGCGTCGCATCGTCAGGCTTTCGCCCATTGCGAATGATTCTCGACTGCAGCCTCCCGTAGGAGTCTGGGCAGTTCTCAGTCCCAGTGTTGGCGGTCAATCTCTCAATCCGCCTAGACGTCTTAGCCTAGGTAGGCCATTACCCTACCTACTAGCTGATATCCCATGGGCCCCTCTTTAACCGCGAGGTCCGAAGATCCCCCACTTTAATAGATTTAAGATGTCTTAAATCCACCATATCCAGTATTAGCGATCGTTTCCAATCGTTATCCCAGAGTTAAAGGCAGGTTACCCATGTATTACTAACCCTTCCGCCACTAAACCCGAAGGTTTCGTTCGACTTGCATGCCTCATCCACGCCGTCAGCATTCAATCTGAACCAAGATCAAATTCTCACAGAAAAAAAACTCTTGAAAATCTGAGTTGTTTATTTTGCACCGCTTAAAGCGG
>NZ_FCNU01000015.1 GCF_001545115.1 Candidatus Protochlamydia phocaeensis | reverse complement strand
AAGAATCTGGCAAAACAAGTTATATTGAAAGATTTAATTGTACTCTTAGACAAAGAGTCGCAAGGCTTGTAAGAAAAACTTTATCTTTCTCTAAAAAACTAGCTAATCATATTGGAATGATCAAATATTTTATCTGTTATTACAATTTAGCATTACATGTTTAGAACTACCGTTAATTCTTATTTAAAGAGAGCCGGTTGCTTAATCGAATGTCTAGAAAAGGATAAAAAGCTGCATTTAATCGGGATAATCGCTAAAATAAGGCCTTCTCAGCATAAGATTTGCTCTTAAAAAGCTTATTTGATGAGCTTTCAACAATAGGATTAAAACATGATAAACAAGTGGAAATGTTTTGTTTGGTTTTTAATGTTAGGATGGTATGGCATGAATTCCCTTTGCGCTCAAGAACAAAAAGGCTCGCATGCAGAGCCGGTTGAACAAGTTCCCTTGATTCCTCGCAAACTTCTTTTCGGCAACCCCGAGAAAACTTCCCCTCAAATCTCTCCAAATGGAACCAAGCTGGCTTATTTGGCTCCCGATGACCGCGATGTGTTAAATGTATGGATAAAAGATCTCGTTCAGCCGGGAAAAGATAAAAAGATTACCTCGGATCAAAAGCGCGGGATCCGCAGTTTTCTGTGGCAGTACGATCAGGATCATATCCTATACATTCAAGATAAGGATGGGGACGAAAATTGGCATTTGTATCAGACCAATATTGAAACGGGAGAAACCAAAGATTTAACGCCTTTTGAAGGGGCAAAAGTCAGCCCTGTCGAGTATGATCCCCGCTTTCCGGAAGAGATGCTGATTCAAATGAATCGGCGCGATCCTTCCTTGTTTGATATCTATCGCCTAAATTTAAAAACAGGCCAGCTTGAGTTGGACACGGAAAATCCAGGAGGAGTCTTTGCTTGGATTTCGGATCATCGCTTGAATATCCGCGCGGCGCAATCCTACACGAAAGAAGGCTCGACTTTGATCCGCGTTCGCGAAAAAAAGAGCGATCCTTGGCATGAGTTGTTGACAATCGATCCGGATGAAATCGGTGGTACAATTCCCGCTTTTGCTCCCGATAATCAATCTTTTTACTTGGTTTCCAGCCTGGATGGCAATACCGCTCGGCTTCTTCGCGTGGACGCCAAAACAGGCCAACGCACACTAGTTGTGGAAGATCCTAACTATGATCTGTCTTCTGTGATGATCAATCCTATGACGTATGCTTTAGAAGCTGTCGGGGTAGACAGAGACCGCTTTGATTGGATTATCATTGATCCGCAATTAAAAGCGGATTTTCAATCTCTCAAAGACCAGTTGAAAGGTCCCTTTACAGTGACAAGCCGGGATTTGGCCAACCAAAACTGGGTGGTGGCTTCTCTATCGGATCAGCGTCCGACGCATTATTATTTATACAATCGTAAAGCGAAAACGCTGTCTTTCCTATTTAGCACACAGCCTGCTTTAGAGCGCTACCGGCTCAGCCAAATGCAGCCTATCCGCTTTCAAGCCCGAGATGGCATGGAGCTGCATGGGTATTTGACCCTGCCGGCTGGAAAAGAGCCGCGCGGATTGCCCATGATCCTGCTCGTACATGGCGGGCCCTGGGCGCGCGATTCTTGGGGATTTAACCCTTCTGTCCAGTGGTTGGCCAACCGCGGCTATGCCGTTTTACAGATCAATTTTAGGGGATCGACGGGGTATGGCAAGCAATATGTCAATGCCGGCAACCGCGAATGGGCGACCAAAATGCAGACAGACTTGCTTGATGGAAAGCAATGGGCAATCCAGCGCGGCTATGCCGATCCTGCGAAAGTGGCCATTTATGGAGGCAGTTATGGGGGCTATGCCGTCTTAGCTGGATTGGCCTTTACTCCCAATGAATTCTGCTGCGGCGTAGATATTGTGGGGCCTTCTAATCTGATTACTTTGCTGCAAACCCTTCCGCCTTATTGGGGGCCTTTGAAAGCGCAAATGGACCGTCGATTGGGTAAATTGGAAACGGAACAAGACTTCTTGAAATCCCGCTCGCCGCTGTTTAAGGCCGATCAGATTAGAAAACCCTTGCTGATCGCCCAAGGGGCGAATGATCCGCGTGTCAAACAAGCCGAAAGCGATCAAATTGTACAAGCGATGCGCCACAATCACTTGCCGGTTGAATACTTGTTATTTACGGATGAGGGACATGGCTTTGCAAGGCCTGAAAACCGCCTTAAATTTTCAGCCGCAGCAGAAGAATTCTTGGCGAAGTACCTGGGAGGAAGGCAGGAGCCGCCAACAGAAGATGAGAATTGGAAATCCCTCGAGCGCTAGGAAAGAAGAGCATGAGTTCGTATAATAAGCAAAATCCTTTTTTAGCATCGATCAAAGAGCGCTATAGCTTGTCAAAGCCGGGTTCTAAGAAGAAGACTCAGCATCTGGTCCTCGATTTGAGAGGATCGGGGCTGACATATGAGGTTGGCGATAGCGTTGGGGTCTTTCCCCGCCATGACCTTGAATTAGTGGCTAAAACCCTGCAGGCAATGAAGATGACGGGGCAGGAATTGATTCAGGCCAAATCTGATGGAGAGCTGATGCCTTTAGGCCGCTTTTTGACAGAAAAGGCCAACATTACGGATATCAGCCCTAAGCTATTAAGAGAGGTATTTGCGCGGCAAAGCGATGTGGATAAAAAGCATCAGCTATCCCTGTTGCTGGAGGAAGGCAACCGCGAGCAACTCAAAAGCTATCTCGAGCGCCATGAAGTATGGGACTTTTTAGCTTTTCATTCAGAAGTCGAATTTGCTCCGCAGGAAATAGCCGATCTGCTCATGCCGTTGCTGCCCCGCTTTTATTCCATTTCTTCTTCTCAACGATATGTTGGGGAAGAGGTCCATCTGACTGTTGCTCCTTTGGAATACGAGTCCAATGGGCACAAGCGAAGAGGGGTTTGCACCCATTATTTATGCTGCCTTGTTGAGTTGCACGATCCGGTTGTACCCATCTTCATCCAGCCATCGCATGGCTTCCGCCTGCCTGCTGATTTACATACGCCCATGATTATGGTTGGGCCAGGCACAGGAGTGGCTCCTTTCCGGGCTTTTCTGCAAGAGCGTATTTTGCATCATCAGAGCAAGGGAAAGCACTGGCTGTTTTTTGGCGAATGGAACCGTGCGCATGATTTTTTCTACGAAGAAGATTGGAGAATTTTTGAGCAGTGCGGGAATTTGCGCCTGAACTTGGCTTTTTCGCGTGATCAGGATCAAAAAATCTATGTTCAGAATCACATGCTGGAACAGGGGGAAGAATTCTATCAATGGCTGGAAGAAGGGGCTTATCTGTATGTGTGCGGAGATGCCCAGCGCATGGCCAAAGATGTCGAGGCAGCCTTGCACGCCATCATTCAAGAGTATGGCTCCAAAGAGCCGCATGAAGCGAAAGAGTATATTAAACGCTTGCGCCAGCAAAAGCGGTATTTGCGCGACGTTTATTAATAACCTGAGTTTGGAGTTTTTTGCCCTTTGGACTGCCGTCGAAAGAGCAAAAACTCCAAACTCAGGTTAATAGAACGACAGGGCACTCAACGTGCTCTGTCGTTTAATTGATTGAGAATGTGAGCGATCTGGTAGGCGTTTTAAAAAAGATGGATTAAAGAACTATTAATTCAGTAAAGGCCTAATTGTTCTCTTTTCCCCACTGTATAGGGATAATTAAATCGATTTGATTGAGAATATCCCTTTCTAATAACTGCTCCGTCAATGGAATGAGTTCGATTCTCTCTTCGCTCAATCCTAGCTGTTTGAATTCTTCCTTCACTTGGGTATAAGCCTTAAATTCAATCGGATCCAGGCTTTTTCGATCGTTTTTTCTTTTTCGGCGATAAATGTCTTGCAGTCCCTCTTCATCATCGGGAACAATCATGGCGGCTTTAATTTTATCATCTAAATTTACGGGAATCTCTATGCTAAAATCGGATGGCGGCTCCAATCCCTCTTTCTTGCCTTTAAAATCTTTATAGTAACCGGCTTTGAAATCGCTAACAAAATTTTCTAATAAAAATTTAACAAGAAGCCTGGACATGTTTTCCATTTCAGGAATTTTAGCCAAAGCTGCGGTAAATATACGTCTCGTCCATCTTTGGAGGGATTCTTCATCCTTAATGGGAATAAGCATATTTTTGGATTCTTTTTCTTCCTGAATTTGATGATAATAATGCAGGGTAAGCTTAAGCTTATCTTTTGTGCGCTGAGAGCGGAAAGTTATATTTTTGCTAAAAAAGTCCAAAATTGTTGCTTCTAATAAAAATCTTTTGGAAGGATCTATTCCATTTTCTAGCTCTTTACACCTGTTGTAAACGAGGCGTCGAAGGACTTGCATGAAATGCCGCTTTAAAGAGGCAACTTGAGGATTAAGGATGATAGACTCTTCTAATCCCGCCCATACGACTCCATCATCCAAAATGATATCCGGAGCAAGCTTCTTATCAATAAAGGTATAAATATCGCTTGAGAATTCTACCTGGCGGGGAAGTCCTAGTATGATATGACCGTAGCGGAACTCTGGCTGCGTGGAAACAAAGGCTCCAAATCCGGACGTGGATTGGGCTGCGTCTATTCCTGTTTGAGTGATCGAAGCGGCAGCCTTGAGGTCGGTTGCATGGAAATATTGAGGAAGGATAAATGTTTTTCCCTGATTTAAAGCTTGTAATCGCTGCTCTTGGCGTATCACAACTTGATCGAGCTTGGCTATCATTAACTCTAGGCCGCGCTTTGTTCCTTCAATCAAAGCATCATATTGGTCCAAGGGAATAGCAATGTCCTTATTGGAAATTTTGGGGACGAGCGATTTGACGTCTTCCAAATTGCTGAAGCTAGGGCTCCTTAATAGTTCTTGAGGAGAGAAGTCCTTGGCAATACTATTACGTCCTTCGCGCATATTGCGCATGAATTTAAATCTGCCCTTTTCATATTTAATAAAGCCGTCTTTTTTTAGGATTCTATGGAAATTTTGCAAAAGTTCTTCCGAGCTTTTGGACAGAACCTCCGAAGTATGCGGCTTAACAGTGTCGAGCACGTCCGATATGCATCTTTCCTTGGCCTCTTTGGCAATAATTTGAATGAAGATGTCTTTAAGAGAAGGAGAAATCACTTGCAGAATAGCTTCAAAATCTTCTGTTTGGAAATTTTTCTGAGAGTCTAGTTTTTCCAAGTATTGCTTTAATTGATCAATTTGTAGATGCGCTTGAGATTTTATAAATTCAATTTTGCTTTGCAACTCTCCTTTTTGCAGATCGAGCTGTCGCGAAGGGTTGGTGGATAAGTTCTGATAAGAGGCCTGTAGGCGAATTTGACGTACATCTTCTAAGTTTTCTCCATAATTGAGAAGGCTGCTCAATGACTCTTGTTGAAAGATAGTCATATTGGAAATAATACGCTGCATGCAGGTTTGAATTTTTGCTTTCCAGATGAGCGCTTGTTCGGCTGGAGAATTCTCTTTATTGAGATAGTGGAGAATGTGCTGCAGTTTAATGAGATGTTGTGGATGGTTGAACTGGTCAATATAAGCATGCAGGCGATCGAGAAACGGATCAAGCGCACAAGTAAAAGAAGGATAATCGCTTAGCGGATCCTGCGTCCTTTCAGTTGATTGTTCAACGGTTGGCTTGTAATGCAAAAGGGCGCTGCGTTTCACCGTCTCTGTGTGTGGTTTCAGTTCGTCGGAAGTTTGAGAAAGAGAGGCATTCAATGGATGCCGGCCATTTCCGATTAAATCCGCATCAACAAATTCTTCTTCCAATAGGCTGATTGCCTCTTTTAACTGCTCTTCACTATCTCTTCCGTTAAAATAAAAAATAAGGACGGGAACAGATTGGTTATTACCGGAATCGGAGGCGAGGTCTTTCTCCATATAAGTGAATTTTCCCTGTAAATAAGGGATATCCTTGAAGGCTTCTAAGGCCCTTTTCAGCGTATGGGTGAAATCGGATTGATGGGGAGTTAAAATGAGGGTCCATTTTGTTCTATCGGTAGGAATGGGGCCTCTTTTAAAGCATGTCCATTGTTCTTTTTGATTGCAGGTGAGCGCATGCTTGCAGCAAATTTGTTTAATGTCGGCTTCAATAATAGGCCCGCTTTGGTGTGAGAAAGAAGTGCTAAGCTTGGTTAATTGTGTGTTTAGCTCCATTTCAATGTGCAGGTCTTGCAGCCAATTTTGTAAATCATGGCCGCTAATATCTAGCTGTTGGGCGACTTTTTCATCTATAGACTTGGCATAGTGCCGCATTTTTGAAGAAACAGACTTATCATTGAAAGCAATAGCAGTTAATTTCAATATATTATCAATCGCTTCTTGGCGCGTCGTTTGCAATTGATCCACTATGTCAGCCAACGTAATGGTTTCTTCAGTCGATTTGACGAGCTTAGATAGGTTAAAGCCTACCGTTAAATTTGGATTAAGAGACTTAAAAATATTCAGCAAAGATCTAAAATTAGCCGTAATGGCTTTTTGATATTGCTGGCCTAATAATAGACCGCGAAAAGAAATGTGCGATTTGCCCATCGATTTGGCCAACGTTTCAACTGAAGGATCAACGCCATTCTTTCTAACTTTTAATAAGGTTTTGCTGCGCTCTAAATCCGTCCATTCAATTTCTACAATCTTTTCCTCAATTTCTATAATTCTTCTTTCTATCTGTTCCTTGTCTGATTTGGGTGCTGTGCCAAGCTTTTTTAAGGCTTCAGTCCGCTCTATTTTTAAGTCTTCCAAGACTGCATATTGATTGAGATAAAAAGCGATTAAGCGTTGCTTGCTTTCCACGACTTCTTGAGGTTCTAATCCTAAATGAGGAGAGGAGGGAAAGGCCGAAGGGGAAAGAGGCGGACTAGGCGGAGAAGATAAGGACATAGAAGATAAGGATAGAGGAGGAATAGCGGGAAACGGATGAGAGGTATTTTTTTGTGCAAAGAGATCTTCGATACTAGGACCACCATTTTGTGTATCCTCAGCAGAAAGAGGAGGGGCTTCTTCAGAGGCCGCGGTTTTTTTCTCTTCCGATAAAGAAGATTTTTTCATCGCAATAGGCGGAATAGGGGGACGTACCGTAGAAGATACAACAGGAGAGGAAATAGGAGTAGGAATAGGAGTGGGAATAGAAAAATGCGTAGACTGAAAAAGACACGATAAAGTTGTATTAAGCCGCTGGCCGGGATCTCTTTTTTGATTATAAAGTCCAATTTTTCTGTTCAACAGCTGATAGAAGTCCGCAATTTTTTTTGAAGATCCTAGATTGAGTTGATCAAAAGCTTGTTGATTAGTTTGAATATAGTGAACGATTGTCCGCAATTGATAACTGTTTAAACCAAGAATACGAGAGAGAAACCATGTCCATAATCCCTTACTTGCTAACTGAAAGCAGGCTCTTCCCTGTTCATCTTTACCCATTTTCAAAATGAAGCGATCATTCCCGTTTAAGAAATCTTGAATAGCTTGGCACGTTGCAGGGGGAAGCACACCAGGAGAAGTCATATTCTTTCCTTAATTATTAATAAATATAATAAACATTAATAATACTATATTCTCTTTTATAAATAAAGGCTAATAATTTAGTTTTTTATTTAAAATCCAGGTGATTTTTAAAATAAATTATAAAAATAGAATGATTTAGAGCCTGTCTTCAAAATGAATTTGAAGACAGGCCCTTAGAGGTTTTTAAATTGGCAACCGGTTGTTATTTTGGTGGATTTTATAAAGAGCCATCGCAATGGCTCATGTAAGAATCAAGAATGGGGCTTATGTTCTTCTGTTGTGACAATGGCAAAAGCTTGCACGCCATCTCCGCAGCCAAAATCGGTTAATCCTTCGCCGGAGGTGGCGGTAACGCCCACTTGGGAGATATCCAATTGCATGACGCGCGCAATATTTTGCCTCATTTCTAATAGGCGATGTTTAAATTTAGGTTTTTTTGCCTCAATTGTAATCGCGACATGGACAATGCGTTGTTTTTCCAGGGTTTTCATGGCTTCATGGAGATAGACTTCACTGTCCGTAATTCCATCTTTTAAGCATAAATCATCTGCAATATCGCCTAAGATAAGCACGCCTGTCAGCGATGTAATGGCATTGCAAATGGCATGAAAGACCACATCTCCATCGGAATTGGCATTAAATCCGGGGGCATCATTAAAAATTAGGCCAGCAATTACACAGGGCTTTGAGGAATCGGCGGGGAGGAATCGGTGGCTATCTTGTCCAATACCGGTACGCACGGTCATAAATTATTCTCCTTTTGTTTGCAAAATGTTGTCATAAGGGGATTTTAAAGTGAAAGAGAAAAATCGGTCTTAGAGGATTTCTTAAAACTGCTAATGGCTTAGCTTTGAGTTCTTTTTTGCTAGAAAGGAGGGCGAGTAAGGGAAAAGAACTTGAATCCAAACCATTAAAAAGGGCTTAATCCACTCTCTTAATCCAGCATTTTAGAGAAAAAAATCTCGAATCTAAGCATTATAGATTTGTAAAATACATTCTTATTTTAAAATATTTAATTTTAATTAATTTAAATTTTTTATGAAAATAATTCATTTAGCTAATACGGATTTTGAATTTGAGCTTGCGCATACGGATGATCTTTCCATTGAGCAAAGCTGGGCGCGCCATCCGCTTTGCTTGCAGTTGCAGTTTGTTCCTCTTTTATATGCCAAGCCTGGTGAAATAATTGCCGTCACGCGTTTACCGGATCATGCTTTTATCCGGGACTTCCAAAAAATGAGCTGGAGGCGGCAAGAAGAGTTCCCTAGCTTAGCTTTGCTTGAAGAAGAAGAGCCTTTTTGTGAAGCTCGCTGTCAATCTTGGGGGCCTTCGCTAAAAGTGTTAAAATGGACTCAACAAAGAAGAATGGACTATACGATTCCTCCTTGGGAGATTGTTTATCAGATTAATAGTAAGGCTTTTAGCTTCCAATATACAAAGTTGAAACAAGCGGTTTTAGTCTATCAGGAAAAAGATCTTTTTAATTGGCTTAAAGAGGTTCCGGGTCCTAAAGTGTTGAAGACTTGTTTTGGCTTATCCGGAAAAGGAAACCGTTTGATTCGCGAACAGACTTCCATAGATAGCTTGCTGGCTTTTTGTAAAAAAGAATGGGCGCTTGGCCGCCCGCTTGTAGCCGAGCCCTGGGTAGAGCGTTGCCTTGATTTTAGTACGCAATGGATTGTTCATCCGGATGGCCGTCAAGAGCTTTTAGGCACAACTGTTTTTGAAACGGACTCTCATGGAGGCTATCAAGCGACCCTAGCCGGCCCTCAGGAAATCCTTTTTCATTCCTATAAGCCTTTTTTAAATGAGCATATTCGTGCTGTAGAAAAGATGCTTAAAGATTTATCTCAAATGGGATTTTTCGGACATGTAGGCGTGGATGCCTTGTTGTATTGGCATGAAAAGGATCGGGAGATTTGTCTATATCCCATTGTAGAAATTAATGGCCGGCAGACCATGTCTTTGGCTGCCCTTCGCTTGCAACAGCGTTGGTTTCCTGATCGGGTCATACGCTTTTCTTTTGCGCAAGCAGATGATCCCAGGCCTTCGCTTTTACCCCTTAGTATGGAGAGTAAAAATTATCCCCCTCTCTTCTTTAAGAGAAAGCTAGTCGTAGAAGAAAATCCTTCATATGAGGTGGTGGGGAAAAAACCGCCAAAGCTTTGATTTCTTCCTCTAATTCGGATTAAGCCTTTTCTATCAGGGACTGTCTTCGAATTTCATCATAACCTGAGTTCGGATTCGAGCTCTTTTCCCTTATTCGAACCTCCTCCTTGGAAGGAAAGAACGCGCATCTGGGTCATGAATGGTTTTGATACACCTTCTAAATGGCTTTGCTTTGACTTGCCAATCGACCTTTAAATACAGCTTTCAAAAAATAATAAATTTTCTTTTAAAAATGTGCTAAATTGATTACTTTCAAGGAGGTGGAAGACTGGCATTGAAAATGAGAATCATTTGTTGATTGCATAGAACGCGTGACTATTGTAATTTCTTTCTCCTTTATTAATCCAAATTAAAATTTAGAATAAGCGGACTGGTGCGGGCATGGATATTTTAAAGATTACAGGAGGGGCGCCTCTTAAAGGGAGTATAAGGGCGGCTGGCGCTAAAAATGCCATGACAAAACTTCTTGTTGCTTCTCTATTATCTGACAAGCGGTGCAGATTTTATAATGTTCCCAATATTGGAGATGTAGAGGTCACAGTTTCGCTTTGCCAGGAAATAGGCATGGATGTGCAATGGGACCGCGAAGCCAGGACAATGGAAGTCATCACAAAAGAACTGAAAACTTCTTATGTCCCGCAAAGATTTTCCGGATCCAACCGCATTCCCATTTTAATGATCGGAGCCCTTTTGGGACGTACGGATCAAGATATTATTGTCCCAACAACGGGAGGATGCTCCATTGGACAGCGTCCTGTTGATTTTCATATCCAAGCGCTGGAGCAATTAGGGGCAGTTATTGAGTATAGAGGAATGAAGCGGGAAGGCGCCTATTTTGCCCATGCCCATAATGGCCTCAAAGGAACCATTATCACTCTTCCTTATCCATCTGTAGGAGCGACTGAAAATACGATTTTAGCCGGAGTGACAGCTCGCGGGACAACGGTGATTAAAAATGCGGCGATCGAACCGGAAATTATTGAGTTGATCTTATTCCTCCAAAAGCTTGGAGCGATTATTGCCATTGACGTGGACCGCACTATCCGCATTCATGGCACGCGCCGCTTCTATGAAGTTGAGCATACCGTCATTCCAGACCGCATTGAAGCGGCTTCTTGGGGAATGGCTGCGATTGCGACAAAGGGAAGAGTATTTGTCGAAGGCGCCCAACATGTGAATATGCTCACGTTTTTAAATAAACTCCGCGAAGTCGGGGGCGGCTTTGATATCAAAGGCAATGGCATAGAATTCTTTTATGACGGCCCGCTGCAAGGAGGGCTTCACCTGGAGACGGATGTTCATCCGGGATTCATGACGGATTGGCAACAACCTTTTGTTGTTTTGCTGACGCAGGCTTCTGGTACGTCAGTTGTGCATGAAACGGTCTATGAAAACCGCTTTGGCTATACCGAAACGCTGCGTGAAATGGGGGCAGATATTACCTTATTCAGGCAGTGCCTAGGAGGAAAACAATGTCGCTTTGCCTCGCAAAGTTTTTGTCATAGCGCGATTATCAAAGGATCTACTTCTCTGATTGGAAAAG
Organism: Candidatus Protochlamydia phocaeensis; assembly: GCF_001545115.1. Taxonomy (NCBI): domain Bacteria; kingdom Pseudomonadati; phylum Chlamydiota; class Chlamydiia; order Parachlamydiales; family Parachlamydiaceae; genus Candidatus Protochlamydia; species Candidatus Protochlamydia phocaeensis. Next base: position 7,352 of record NZ_FCNU01000015.1, on the reverse strand, counting down.
AAATTCGCATTCCAGATCTTCGAGCTGGTTTCGCTTATGTAATGGCTGCCTTAATTGCCTCCGAGACTAGCTCAATATCAGGTCTTGAGTTCTTAGAAAGAGGGTATGAAGACTTGGTGAATAAATTAGAACTGCTTGGAGCGGATGCAGAACTGATTAAAAAGAAGGAAGAAAGCGGTCAACCTGTTTTGGCCAAGTTGAAGGCTTCGCAAAATTTGTTAGAGCCTATTTTGATCAGGGTGTCTGAGAAGGGATAAAAGCAAAGAAATAGTGGATAAGATCCCAACTTAATCCGCTAATAGCTCTAAAGACGTATTTAGGTTCCTCCCGCCCTCTGGAAAGAGGGCTGTTTGCTTATAGCATTTCTTAAAATCGCTAATGGCCTGGAATCGAGAGCTTTGTCTCTTATGATGTTCCTTCCGCCCAAATCCTCTAAAACAATAGTAGGTTTTTTTATCCTAGTATGTTAAGCTTGAATCTTTTATTAATATTCAGCGTTCCTGATTCGGAAAAATAAACTTATTTTTCTATTCAAGCTGCTACTTGTCTTTTAGAGAAGCTTTGGCAGTGCCAAGCATCCTCTTAATGGAGCCATTGTTTTAATCTATGTCTTGTCCAATTCCACTGATCACTCCTGCTCCTTGGAGAGCAATTTTAAGGGAAAATTTTAATCGCGTAGAAGCATTAGCGGATTTTTTGGAGTTGTCGTCCCAACAGCGCCAGCAGTTGCTTTTTAAGCCTACCTTTGCCATTAATGTTCCTCTTAGATTGGCTCAAAAGATGGCAAAACAAAATTTGGACGACCCTCTAGTTAGGCAATTCTTGCCTACTAGGCAAGAGAATGAGAATCATCCGGACTTTGTTTTGGATCCTGTTCAAGATGAGACATTCCGCTGCGAAGCCAAGCTATTGCATAAATATGAAGGAAGAGTATTGCTTGTTTGCACGAGCGCGTGCGCCATGCATTGCCGCTACTGCTTTAGGCAGAATTTTTCATATGATAGAGAAGATAAGCTTTTTTTGGCAGAGATTGAAGCCATTCGATCGGATGCTTCCATTCATGAAGTGATTTTAAGCGGGGGAGATCCCCTATCGCTTTCCGATGAGACATTGAAGTCTTTACTCGATCAGCTTAATGCTATTCCGCATCTGAAGCGCCTGCGCTTTCATACGCGTTTCCCTATCGGAATTCCCGAACGCATTGACGATAGTTTTCTCCGTTTGATTTCCGCCTGTTCCAAGCAACTTTTCTTTGTCATCCACTGTAACCATCCCAAAGAGCTGGGCGCAGATCTTTTTGCGCGCTTAAAAGAGCTGCAGAAGCTAGGTTGCGTGCTGTTAAATCAAGCCGTTTTATTAAAGGGAGTAAACGATGATGCTCCCACTCTTAGAACGCTCTGCGAAGAGCTGGCCGATCAGGGAATCCTTCCTTATTATCTGCATCAATTAGATCGCGTGCAGGGCACTGCCCATTTTGAAGTCGAAGAAGAGCAAGGGCGAGCACTTATTCGTGAGATCGCCCGTAGTCTTCCCGGCTATGCGGTGCCCAAATATGTGCGCGAAATTGCTGGCGAACCGCATAAAACACCTTTAAATTAACAGCTGTCCGAAACCGCTAATGAAACTAGATTCGAGTTCTTTTCCGGGGCGGCAAGAAGTTATTATGCATTTAATATCCTTCTAGCAATAGATAAAAGTAATAAGCTTGCTAAAAAATAATTTTTAATTTAATCAAAAATTAAATTTGTTTTTATTGCGGAGGACGGGATGCGCAAGCTTTTACATTTTTTGATGGTTGCCATTTGCCTTTTTGCTATGGAAGGACATCTTTTTGCCGATGAAGATGAGGACTTAATTGAGTATTATCATGATGAGCCGGACTACTTGGCAGATGAACTAAGTGGAATGCTTCCTTATGGCATAAATGAAGGCGATTTGGATAAGGATCCCTTAAGTGCCCAACATCCGGATGTGGTTGATTGGGTTGTAGGAGCCGCTTCCGGGAAAGTGGAGTATATCTTATATCTTCGTCCGGGGGGCGCATTAGGAAACCAGCTGCGCAAATTTTGGAATGCCGTTAAAGACAAGCATTTAAAGAATGAAGCAGTCGACAAGTATCCGCCTCATTGTTCCCTCACGGGATTTTTTCCTGGAAAGATGTCTCAGGAGGATGATTACAAGGAGGATTTAAATCAAGCCTTGCAGGGCAGGGGACCCATTAATTTAAAAATAACAAGTACAGCTGTTAGCCAGGGGCCAAAGTTAGACTACATTCCTTTGCAATCCTCCGATCTATTGAGCATCACTATGGCTTTTGTCAATCTTCTTCAGCTGCCGCAAGAGTTTTTAGATACCCATCCCGAATTTATCAAAGGGCTTCCCGGTCATTTTGGCTATCACATTTCTTTGCGGGAAAATACGAATGCAAAGACAACGACCCAGGTTCGCAAATTAGAGAATCAATACATTAATTTAAGTACGCCAAATTTAGCGCAGAATACAACTTGGAGCTTGTACATTTATCGAAGAATTAATGGAGGGGCGCTAGATGAGGTGACGCGCGTGCCGATTACGGTGCAGTAGTCCGCTAGCTGCATGGCAGAGCGAGCGTTTAAGCTGCCTTCCTTTTAAGGCAGCTTCTTCCGTTTTCATCCAATTTCATCTTTCTACAACGATTCGTTTAGAATAATTGCTCGATTAAATGTAGAGGCATCCTATTTTTGTCTGTAGGAATCCAAATTTTTAAATTTTACTAGTGGCCAATGAAGCGAAGTGCTAAGCTCGCTTTCATATTTGTTTTCCGTGAGACTGAATCATGCAGTTCAAATATAAAGATTTTATTCCCAAAAGTGTCGTTTGCCTTCAAGAAGGCTATAACTGGAATTATTTCCTGAGCGATCTTTTTGCAGGTATAAGCGTCGGCGTCATTGCGTTGCCTTTGGCGCTTGCGTTCGGTATCGCTTCCGGCGTCTCTCCTGAGAAAGGATTAATAACGGCCATTATTGCCGGTTTCTTAATTTCCCTCTTCAGCGGCAGCCGGGTGCAAATCGGAGGCCCTACTGGCGCCTTTGTCGTCATCATCTATGAAATTATTCAAAAATATGGCTACGATGGCCTGGCTTTGGCCACCCTTGTTGCGGCTGTGATGATGATTTTAATGGGGCTTGCCCGCTTTGGCGTGCTTTTAAGGTTTATCCCTTATCCCGTCACGGTAGGCTTTACAACGGGTATTGCCGTTGTCATTTTCTCTTCTCAAATAAAAGATTTTTTGGGATTGCAGATAGAAAAAGTTCCTTCGAAATTTTTAGAAAAATGCCTCATTTTTTGTGAAACGGCGCATACCTGGAATCCGTGGGCTTTTGCGATTGCTGCTTCAACGCTTGCCCTCATCTTTATTTTAAGGCATTATTATCCCAAATTGCCTGGAGCGATCTTCGCTGTCGCTTTGGCGACGATAGCGACCTCTGCGTTTCAGCTTCCCCTTGAGACAATCGAGGCAAAATTTGGCGGCATTCCAAGTGCCATCCCGACTCCGGCCTTGCCAAGCTTTTCTTACGATCTATTAAAGACGATTTTTCCGGATGCGATCACCATCGCTTTATTAGGTGCCATTGAATCGCTTTTATCCGCTGTTGTTGCAGATGGAATGACCGGGCATAAGCATCGCTCGAATTGCGAGCTTGTCGGCCAGGGATTGGCAAATATTGGATCGGTTCTTTTCGGGGGAATTCCCGCTACCGGAGCGATCGCCCGCACGTCTGCAAACATTCGCATGGGAGCTAAAACGCCGTTTGCAGGTATGATCCATGCCATTACGCTTCTTCTGCTCATGCTGTTTCTCGCTCCTTTGGCCGGAAAAATTCCCCTAGCAGCCCTCTCGGGAGTACTGCTATTCGTTGCTTGGAATATGAGCGAACTGCCGCACTTTATAGAGATTTTAAAAGGGCAAAGAGGCGATGCGCTCGTCCTGGTCATGACGTTTTTACTGACTGTTTTGATTGATTTAACGGTTGCCGTTCAAATTGGGGTCATTCTTTCCGCTTTCATTTTTCTTAAGCGCATGACGGACAAAACGACGGTTGAAATTTGCAAACTATTGGTCAAAGAGAATGAACACGAAGATCCGGAATTCAATAATGACAAAATGCTGTTAAGACAAGATATTCCTTCAGATGTTGTCGTCTTTGAGATAAGAGGGCCTTTTTTCTACAGTGTGGCTGACTTGTTGGATGAGGCTTTAAGCCGGCTGGATACGGTTCCGCGCTTCTTTATTTTACGACTGAACAAGACGCCTTTAGTGGATGCGACAGGCATCCATGCTTTAAAGCAGTTTAACAAGAAATGCAAGCAAAAGGGCGTTGTTTTCTTGCTCTCCGAAATCAATCCAAACCTGCATCAATTATTTAAGCAATCCAAAGTAGAGGAACTTGTCGGAAAAGAATTCATTTTTTCCGATATTGATACCGCCCTAGATTTTGCCAGGGAACATTAAACAGAGCTTAGAGGGTGTATTAAAATCCAAGCTTGATTGGAATAGATAAGAAAAAATTCTTGCTAGACTGAACAAGCCGGGCAATACGCGAAAACTATTTTAAGCCACACGAGTGGCGTGGCTTAAAGCGGTTGTAGGTCAGGTCACATGCCTTCTTTTCAAGAACTACCCTTAGAGGTTTTAGTACACCCTCTTAGAGGATAAATTAAAACTTAGGTTAATCTATCTTTTTAGATCTGGCTTTTCAGGTTACATTCTCTCTACTGTTGGCACGCCTAAAATATCAAGGCCTTGTTTGAGAACGCGCGCTGTCGCTTCGCAAAGCAGCAAACGTTCATTCTGCTGAGGGCTTCCCTCTACTCGGCAATCGCGGAAAAAGGCATTAAATTTTTCAGCAAGGGTATAGAGGTAATCCGTCAAGCGGTTGGGCAAAAGATCATTGGCAACCGCTTCCAAGGCTTCATCAAAGCGCAGTAAATGCAAGCCTAGGTCAATTTCTGAAGGGTGTTCTAAATGAATATGGCAGTGATCTAAGAGAGAAGCAGGTTCAATTTTCAGGCGTCGCTTAATTCCAGCTACACGTACATAAGCGTACATGAGAAAAGCGGCCGTATTGCCTTCGAAGCGCAACATGCGATCATAGCTGAACGTGTAATCGCTCATGCGGTGGGTGGAAAGATCGGCGTACTTAATGGCCCCTACTCCAAGGGCATGGGCCAGCTTCTGCCGTTCCGCTTCATCCATTTCCGGATTGCGCTCAATCAAAATTTTTTCCGCATGGTCGATTGCAGCTTGAATTAGGTCAATTAAGCGCTCGGTTTCACCTGCGCGCGTGCGGAATTTTTTTCCGTCCGGGCCCAATACAAGCCCAAAGGGGACATGGTCCGTTCTGACTTGTTTTGGATTCAAGTAGCCTGCCATCTCGGCAGCTTTGAAAATCATTTGAAAGTGAGTGCTTTGTCCTGCATCTGTGACGTAGATTAAGCGGTCGCCTTTTTCTTGATGAATGCGGTGGTAGATAGCGGCCATATCTGTCGTATCATAGTTGTATCCGCCATCCGATTTTTGGACCATGAGAGGGAGCATCTCGCCCTCGCGATTTTGAAATCCTTCTACAAAAATGCACTTGGCTCCTTCTGAAATTTGGACCAGTCCCTTTTTTTCTAAGTCGGCGACAATTTCGGCCAAAAAGGGATTATAGAAAGACTCGCCGCGGTCAATGAGTTTGACTCCCAGCAAGTCGTAGATTTCTTTGTAAGCTTTGCTTGAAATCTCGCAAATGATTTGCCAGGCATGCCGGGCTTGGGGCTGTCCTTGCTGTAAGGCCACGACTTCTAGTTGGGCGCGTCGCTTAAAATCAGGATCTTCGTCAAATTTCTTTTTAGAAGCCCGGTACCAATTGACCAGATGAGTCAAGTCGGTCTTTTGTTTGCCGGTTAAGACATCCGGCGCCTCTTCTTTCATATAAGCAATCAACATGCCGAATGCCGTTCCCCAATCTCCCAAATGATTCAGGCGCAAAACGTCATATCCCAAAAATTCAAACAAGCGGGCTAAAGAATCTCCGATAATCGTTGAACGCAAGTGTCCCACGTGCATTTCTTTGGCAACATTTGGCGAGGAAAAATCAATAATGATGCGTTGCTGGTGGGCGGGTTTGTCAATTCCCAAATGCGAATCGCGCAAGAGGATGTCAACTCTTTGGGACAGATGATCTTTATTTAAGGTAATATTGATAAAGCCCGGACCTGCAATTTCCGTCTGGGCGATCAATCCATCTTGCTGATCTAAGTTTTCAACAATTTTTTCAGCAATTTGCCGAGGGTTCTGTTTAAGGATTTTTGTTAACTTCATTGCCGAATTGTATTGATAGTGGCCGAACTTTCCCTGCGTGCTGGGAGTCACTTCTGTTGGAAAATCGGTTGCGTCTAATTCAGGGAAGGCTTTCTTGGCGGCTTTTTGAAAAAGATCAATCAAATTGTTAAGTAAACTTTTCATAATTTAGTCAAAGCATGAAGGATGGAGGTTAGCCAAACAAGCCCAATGGCAAGATCGCCTTGTCAATTGAACGCATTTTGCTTTTTATAACTATTAACTGATTAATTTTATCATGCCAGTGAGAAAAACTCAAATGTTGTCTTATTAACCCGAGCGTGGAGTTTTTTTGCTCTTGGAATTGACGGGAAAGCTCTTGCCATTTGTTCGTCTCCGCGGCTTTGACGCAGTCGGAAGGGCAAAAAAACTCTACGCTCAGGTTAAGAGGCAAAATTTAACGATTGAGCAATAGGGTGATTCCGATTAAGCTAAGGAGTCCAAGAATGCCAATTGAAGAGTCGTTGAAATTTATTTGCAAGGGTCTGCAATGACTTAAGAAGTAATGCACATCCCTTTTCAAGAGGGAAAAATCTTTTTTAAACTCTTCCCAGATAAATTTAAATACAGAGAAAGCAATATTTGTAATTTTATTATAAATAGTTTCAATGGATTTGGATATTGAATAATAACAATTTGAAATATTATTCATATTTAAAATTTCATTTACCATATAAATATCCAGTCTTTAAATTTGATTAATTATTTATTGGTGAATGTTTAAAATCAATCTCAAATAATTGGTAATAAGTTAAATAAAATTTGTTTTTGCTATATTTTAAATAATAAATTCGGTAGTTCTAAACATGTAATGCTAAATTGTAATAACAGATAAAATATTTGATCATTCCAATATGATTGGCTAGTTTTTTAGAGAAAGATAAAGTTTTTCTTACAAGCCTTGCGACTCTTTGTCTAAGAGTACAATTAAATCTTTCAATATAACTTGTTTTGCCAGATTCTTTTCCAACTGGTCGGTGTTGAGCCC
>NZ_FCNU01000014.1 GCF_001545115.1 Candidatus Protochlamydia phocaeensis | reverse complement strand
CCCTCAAGAGAAAAGCCGCGTGCAGCCGAATGGCGAGCAAGCGGCCTAAAATTTGAGTTCTTTAAAATTAAAAAAACAGTAAAATAGGAACCTCATATGTCTGTACGACCAAGTCCCTTATGACACAGGCTTAAAAGCCTTCTTGCTCCTTCTCTTAGCAATTCCTCTAAAGAATTTTTAAATTCACTTGATGATCGATTTTTATCTTCTAAAATGAGATTCTCTTTCATGAGCGTTCCTCCTTTGAAATTTTTGATTGGTCGTCAAAACTTGACTGAGGTTACGCTCACCTTATTCTAAAATCCACAACTTTTGATAATATCTCCATACTCTATTTTCAAAAGTTAAATTCCCTCCCACATTGTGAGTTTCCATAATTTGGGTAAGGCTTGATTTTTGTCCCTTCAATGTGAACTGAGTATTTGTGATGGCAGATCCATCATCAGGATTGATGGTGATATTACTACCACTGCCACCAGATCCCGATTTATCAAGATTATTAGTAAAAGGATTATATGAAAAAGCAGTACTCATCCGACCATCACAAAGAAAATCAACGATTTTAGAAAGCTAATTTAAATTTTTCGAGATGGGTAAGTGAGAAATTTGAGTAGATTTTTCAGAAACTGAAAAATAATTTTTGCAATAACTCTGACAGCTTGATTCTGCCAAATTTCATCTTTCTTTCACACAATAATTTACAACATACACGCTGTGGAGTCTTTTTGTTAATATTTTACATTTAAAGCAGGTCTTTGTCTCATTGTTGACAGGTTAAATAAATTAAAATCAAGAAATAAATTTTATTCATTAATGAATATGTAATTTTTAGATTTATAGAATTTTAAGCCAAATTTAAAAAACCATATTCCAAAAAATAAGAAAAGCATTGTTGCAATAATAAATGCAAAGAATGGGGATATTCCTCCCTGAAGAACGACGAGTCGCGGTAAAGTTGCTGTTATAAGCAGGGGAGTAAAATAAAGAATCCACTTTTCTCTTCCTTTTAATGCGCGACTCACAGGAAAGAGCGATAGGGAAAGGAGTACTTGCAAGATAACATAGGAAATTTGACTACCACGAGAACTGAAAAAGGAAATAGTTCCAATAATAATGATAACGCTTGCAAATGCGAATACCATGATCGCGGAAATAGCTAGCATTTTAATTCCTAAAAATGGGCCGTAAAGAATTGAGGAAATCAAAATGGTAACCAACCCTTGAAGAATTTCTCCAAAAGACATTAGATTTGATTTCGAAATAGCGACAAGCAACAAAGTAGGCTGCGGCTTTGCAAGATAAGCTTCTAATTCGCCAGTTTCAATTAAACTTCCCAATTGATATAGACCACCCCCAAATACATTAAGTAAACCCCAGCTTGTGAGAACCATTCCTGTTGAGACTAAATATTCTTTAGCAGCTAATGGATTATCATCTGCGCTCAGAATAGCTAATAAATAAATTCCGTAAAGATAAAAGCTATTATTGAGAATAAGGGCAAGCAAACCCGTAAGAAACTCAAAAGGCTTTTTCATTTGAGCTGACCACTGATTTTTAAAAGCTAAAATCAATAAGGAAATCATCTTAGCCTCCAAAATTGTGGTAATGATGACGAGAAGTGCGATACATCCAAGCACTTAAACCTAACAGACAAGTCAATTGCAAAATGATTCTTGCAAACCATTGAAAGAAGGTGATTTGATAAAATTCAGCTTTAATGGAGAAGTAACAAGGTTGAAAAACCAGATCTGAAAATGGAGTATTCAAAAATAGCTTGCTCCATGGCTCAGGAATATCTGAAAGGGGAGCAAGAACTCCTCCAAATATCAAGAACAACTTTCCGAAAAGCATGCGAAAATTCTTAGTTGAATAGAAACGGATTTGAAGGCTGGTCAATAAAAAGGAATAGAGAGTATCCAAAATCGTAATCAAAGGAAGAAGAAGCAAGAATCTCAAAGCGCTAACAGAGGACAAGGAAAAATTATCTATAAAAAATGGCATAATAATCATGTAAATCAATAGATAAAGGAGTCTACGACTTAAGGTACGGCTATAGATCGAAATAGTCGTGTACATGGGCCATGAGCGGGGACGAACAAAAGAGAGGGAAAAGTCAGAGCTCGCTCGCTCTATCAAAGGTTCCCGAAGGGTAGTCATAAAAAGAATTTCGGTTAAACCTATATAGGCAAATAATGGCTCTATACCTAAACTAGTCGCATTATGATTTAATCCAAGCCAAAGCTTGGAAAAGATCCACATAAAGCAGGGATATAAGAATAATCCACCCAACGTTCCACTTAAGCTTGATTGTTCTTCTCTAATAGAGAAAAGCGCTAATTTGCTATAAAATTTAAGAGAATCTTTCATTTCTTCTCACCGGAATACCATTGAGCAATAATCGACTCCAAACTAATCTCTTCAACTGAAATATCGACGATATTGTTTTTAAAGATTGTCATAAAGTAATCGATCGCGGAAATCGGAGAAATCTGCTGGATATCAATTTGAAATTTTTTGATAAGACCATTCTCTTCAATCACTTGAATTCCTTCTTTGATTTCTCCTAAATTTTGCAAGCTAGGTGTTGAAAGCAGGAGTTTAATGTTTCTTTTCGAAGCCAATCCTCCTTTTAATCCTTGAAGAGACCCGTCATAGCCCACTTGCCCTTTGTTGATGAGAATAGCTCGATTGCAAATCGCTTCTACATCGGTAAGGTCATGGCTTGTAAGAAGCACCGTTGTTTTTTCTTCTTCTTGCCATTGCTTTAATAAAAGTCTGAATTTTGTTTTACCGACAACATCAAGTCCAATTGTGGGTTCATCCGCTAGCAAAATGGAGGGACGATGGATCAAGCCGGCAACAATTTCACAGCGCATGCGTTCGCCCAGTGACAATGTATTGGGAGGAGAATGAAGAAAATGGGTAATTTCGAATAATTCAGCTAATAAGTGAATTCTCGATAAAGTATCCTTTCTAGATAGATTGTAGATGGCTCCAATCATTTCCAGGCTTTGCTGCACGGTGATAAACATCCATAAATTACTGCGGGTTCCAAAAACTAATCCTAGGCATTTATTGGCTTCTGTAGTTCCAGATGGATAGTTTTCAATCCAAGATTCACCCTCTGTAGGTTTTAAAATACCGCATATCAATTTAATCGATGTACTTTTCCCTGCTCCATTAGGACCGAGGAAAGCCACCGACTCACCAGGCTTAATTTCAAGATTTAAATGTTTAACAGCAGGAATAAGTTCTTTTTTTGCAAACCAAGATGCTTTTTTCCAAAAGTTTTTGGAAAGATTTATGGTTTTAAGTGCATATGTACTCATGAAGTAACCTTGAAATTATTTGTTTCGCATGTATTGCAAAAGCAGCATTCAGAACTAGGCTCAAGCGGAAGATATCGACTATTAGAGAATGCAAACATGTCTAGTTGTATCATCCCATCTAATACTTGAGAATCATCACAACCAGATAGAAATCGAGATGCCTCATGAACTGCCATTGAACAACAGGTTGCAATCGGAGGAGCAAACGCTCGCTTTTGGATATTTTGATTTCGAAGCTCAGGATCGAGATTGCCATTTAATTCTAATGCTTTAATCGCACAAAAATAGCATATACTTTTGCTAGGAATCGTTAATGGACCTATCCAAGATCCCCCAAAGGTTAAACATGGCTTACCTTTAATCATGGCAGCTTGCGCAATCATACCAGATGGGTGATCTGATGCTTTTTTAGATGGAAGATAACTGAATGGATTAAAAACGAGGTCTATATTCTCCATGAAAGGATAAAGATCTTCCGTACCGCCCACCTTTAAGCAGTGTCCAACAAAATTGATTTCCGAATCGGCTTCTTTAATTCTTTTCTCACATGCATGTATTTTAAGACTACCTAGATCTCCTCGATCATAAAGGATTTGACGATGCAAATTTGAAATTTCTACACGATCAAAGTCGATACCGATAATATTACGAATCCCCATGCGTGCACATAAAAGTGCTACCCAAGACCCATATCCTCCAAGACCAACGATTAAAACAGTCCTATTTTGTAAATTTTCGTTGATCTGTTCCCCAGAAGTAGTTTGATTTTCAAAAGTTCTAAAAAAACGAATTTGCCTATCATAAAGAGTCTCTAAAGTAGGGCTTGGACTCTTATCATCCTCAATAAAAATTCCATATGATTTAAACTTAGAAATCAAAGAATGAAGAGAATTTTCCTTTAGACCAAATTTTTCTGCGATTTTAGGTAAATCTTCAGGATATTGAATGCCTTTACTTAGTGAATTGAGGAATAAGAAAATAGAGGGGTTTTCTGATTTGATTTCGTACTTCTTTTTTCTAAAAGAAGAGGATATCTCGATAACATTTCCTTCTTTTTTTCTTATTTCCCAACTGGATTGAAGACGCAAAATCATTTAGTAGCCCTAACATTTATAGAGTTTTCTGGGACGATTCCCATCGTAATACTATAGATAGGAATGCATTTACTTGGATCAATCTCTAAAAATGAACACATTTGACTATCTCTCATTGCGGGAGATGGCAGACCCCCTATCGAGTGTTGCATTCCTTTCAAGAGAATTTTTTGCGCGAGTCTACCTGAATCAATATATATTTCTCTTAATGCTCGATTGTAAGGAAATTTCTTCATCGCTTCTTCTAAATCAATAGCCAAAATGACTAAAAACGCTGCGGTGTATGAAGCAGCCATCCCACACAGCAGATTCACAGCTTCATTTCGAAATAATCCCTGCTTGACCAAATAAAGCCCATGTTGAATGGAACAGTAGCGATAAATCCCTGGTTGAATGCCTTCGATATTGAAAATCACGATGTAATATTTCCAAATATCCGCTAAAATTTCCTCTTTGAGTTCCCCTAGCAATGTAGATAGCAAACGCAAGGGTATTGAGATCTCTTGAAATTTCCGATGAGTTTTTCTATTCAAAAGAGCTTGCATAGGAGAGAGCTGAGCATTCTCTATTTTATCAGGAAAAACAAAATCGACACATTGCTGGTTCGAAGAAGTGGCCGCTTCAGTTTGCTGTCTTCTAATTTGTTCAGGAGGGGAGGACAAATAGTAATCCAATGACACTTGCCACTTACGCTCCCACCAATGCTCGATTTTAGAGGACTTATCAGAATCAGTAGATGGGATTTGTTGAGAATTTTGATACTCGATCAGATAATCACAAAAAGAGGAGGCACTATAAATTCTCATGATGTTATGTAAGGGACTTTTTAGCTTTATTGAAAGATCTTCAAAAGATGCAAAGGTTAGATAAGATAAATCCATAGTTAGCATTTCTCCTCATGCAAAGTCACAACAGCCATTACTCCTTCATCCAGCATTGAAGCTCCAATTTTTTGTAATAAAGCTTCTTCATTGAAATTCAAATGAATGCGAGTTTTCATGCCGAATTCTTGTGCAAGCATTTCTATAGTCGCTAAAATATGACCTATATCCATATGGATCGTTCTAAATGTTCTCGGTTCTCGATAGCGGTACATATTTCTTTCAAAAACGCTAGTTAGAACAATTGCACCGACCGATTTAGCAGAGTCTTTTCCCACAAAGTCTTCTAAAAGACTAGATTTATCCTCTGATATTAAAGAAAGCGAAATAGGGTCAGTTTGAATGTGATAAAACCCTTTTTGAATGCCTTGGAGGTCGATAGACAAAAAATAACCTTCTGTGGGGTGACGACTTCCCCCTGAAGGACTTGTTCTTCTGATGAGTGGGACATCATCAATCCAATGACACGGCTTTTCTCCTTTTTTCCCAAATGCAATTGCTAATAGGTGTTTAATCTTCTCCGAAATTGCATATCCTTGTGCTTGATCAGCAGGCATATCTAAAGAGGGGAGTGGGATATTTTTAATAGGTGAGGCGTATTCTTTATAACGTTGTGTATCTGGTTGGAGACTTTGGTATTTAATCATTTTCTTACGGTCTATATCATGACCATCTCCTTCCTTTGTATAATCAAGAAAAGGAGCATCCCAAGTAAAGAAGTGATAATTTGCAGCATCCTCCCACCCTGATTTTGTCCAATTTAGAAAATTGTCGAATAAGGGACGATAATCTTCTTGTTTTTCACTAGGGAGGATGATATTTTTAGAAATCAGGTTTTTTAGTGCGTTTTCAAATTGCTCAGTCTGGATATTCAATTTAGAAGCAAGGAATTCAAATAGGGTTGATTTTGTAATAGGCTTTGCGCATGCTGCAACCATCAAAGCCCCAACAAAAGGCACGGCATAAAGCTTTTTTTCAGATAGCTCTTCTATAGCCCAATAATTCTTTGTCATCGGACTGGGAAAGCGTAATTTTGTCGTTATATTAGTTTGCAAAAAATCTGTATTATGATTTACCATGGTTTCACATTCATCTTGTTTTAGGATGTTAAAGGGCTGTTTCCAGCCCTTTTGTTTATTGATCATGCTGCAAGCATGGTCGGTCAATCATATCTAGTTCGAAGATTTCAAAATCATCATTTTGAAGATTTTTGGATTCTTCTTGTAGAGCTTTTGTGTCCATAAAAAAACTCCTAATTTAAAGATTTAACTTAACCTCTTTAGGTAGAGAGGTCCATTAATTTATAGATTAGTCAGGCTTTCGATTCAAGTTATTTTAACCGGCGAAATGCTTTAAATTTCAGGTCATCTCTTAATTATTTACGAAGAAAGAAAATGAATGGAAAGATGCCACAGTATAAGCCAACGTTGAAGGTATCAACTAATAATCGCCACTATTTGGTTAACTTGTGACAAAATAGATCAAAAAAAGAATTGTATGAAACGAGAAACGCAGCCTTACTTTTAATGGTTCTGCAAAAATTCTATTCGTGAAAATACCGGCATTTTGAGTATTATCCAATGCTTTCAGATTGTAAGGGATACCTTGCGCTAATTAGGGAGCTAAACGATGATGCGAATAATATTTGGTTTTATAGCCTGTCTGTTCTTTTTTCACCATGCAAATGCTGCTCAAACTTCAATCAGTGAAATACAGTCCTTCCAGCTGAAAGCTGGAATTTTTAAGCTGATTTTAATTAAAATTTGTTAACATGTTAGTCCAAGTTATTTATGGGTTAAAATGGATTTATCTTCTGAAGCAAAATTACACATGGAAAGGCGTGTCAGGCAGACAAAAGACAAGCATGAATACACACGTTTGTGTGTAATTTTGGCAAGAAGTGAAGGTTTGTCTGTAGAATTAATCGCACAAACCCATCGCATAAGCGTAAGCAGTGTCTACCAATACTTAACTGAGTATGAAAAAGAGAATAATACTCAGCATGAACCAAGAGGTGGAACAGAGAGCAAGCGGCCTAAAATTTGAATTCTTTAAAATTAAAAAAACAGTAAAATAGGAACCTCATATGTCTGTACGACCAAGTCCCTTATGACACACCTTAGTTAAATGGGAGGTAATTCTATAAGAAAAGCTAATTGTTTGGATGAATTCCAATTCCAAAACCACAAGCTTTTAAAGCTAGCATAATTGTTGAGAATCTGGGCTTAGATTCTTTGGTTAAACTTTTGTATAGGCTTTCTCTGCCCGCTTCCATTTTTTCAGATACATTAGTAATGCCACCTTGAGCTTCTATAACGTCGCGAACGGCTAATAAAAATATGCCGAATTCTTTGGTTTCTAAAGCTTCTTCTAAGCAAGCTTCTAAATAGGCTGAAGCTTCTAGAGGGTCTTTGAGAGATTCAATTAAGTGTTCTTTATAACTTCTATACTGTCTCATTTTTTTGCCTTCTTTGAAGAAAGATGGTTTTCCCAATATTCCTTGGCTTTACTTATATCTTTTTGTTGCTGATTCTTGTCACCGCCCAGAAGCAAAATCAAAAGCGTATTTTCTTCCAAACCACAATAAACTCTATACCCGGGTCCAAAATCTATTCTAAGTTCAATAATTCTATCAAAATGCTTGCAATCACCAAAATTTCCAGAGTCTCGAATCCTAGCGATTCTTGCATTAATCTTAGATCTAACCAATCTATCTAAGTCTTTTATCCACTCAGTATAAGGTTCTTTTCCATTAGCTGTTTTGTAAATTTTAATTTCGTACATTTAGTTACTCGTTCTAATTTAATTGTATCCAATCAGATACTTTTTGTAAATTTATTTGATTTTTACTAGCTTTATACCAAGCTAACTTTCTTGCTTGCATTATCTGCACGAGAAGACTTGTCATAAGCGTTAACCATCTCGCTTGATGCGTGACCGGTTACCTTTTGAGTATCGCTGTCACTAAAGCCTTGCTGCTTTAAATAGGTTACTGTCGAGGCTCTAAGAACGTGAGGAGTAACTTTAAAAGGACTGTTTGCGGCCTTTCCTGCTTTTTCAAAAGTTGAAGCCAATTGGCAAAGAGGAATAGGTTTACCCGTTCGTGTGATAAAAACCAATCCTTGCCGATCACTTATATAGATCTTTAGCGCATTCATCATAGAGGGAGGATAAGTTATAATTGTCTCTTCTATAGCTCCCCTTGTCTTAAGCTGCTTGAATGTTATTTGATTAGTATTCCAATCAATCTTATCGACTGTTAAGGATAAAACTTCTCCTATCCTTTTTCCTCCCTGCAAGGCAATTTTAGCTAAAAGACAATCCCGACTATTAATTTTGTCCAGAGCTTCGAAAAACCGTAACCATTGAGCTTGAGTCATAGCTTCTGTGACTACATGTTTATGCACTCGCTTAAATGTCTTATTAGCTTCTTCTTGTGAATGTTTGTTAAAAGACAAGCAAGAGCTCATGACTTTTTATGACTTTCCAGCCATGCATTGGCAGCATATTCGAACAACAAATCCAATCGAGTCAACTTTTGCAACAATTAGGCATCGAACAAGGCAGACTAAGGGATGCGGCTCTCGCCTAGCGACTCTTACAATGGTCTATAAGCTTGCTACATCAGCGGAGAATCATTGGAAGCGGTTAAAAGGCCATGAATTGATTAGCAAAATCATTAATCGAGTTCAAATTAAGGATGGAGAAGAAGTCAAGGAACAGGAGCAAATAGCTTAAAGATGAGTCTGTCCCAGCTCTTCTTCTATTTGCGTTATGTCTTTCCCTTTCATTTAATTCATTGTCTCTTGTTCCTGTTTTATCTAATATGACTTCTTTCATAAAGACTGTCGAATTGTCATTGTCTATGGTGGGTTTTAATACCCTTTAAAAGGAATAAGGAAATGGGGGAAAGTCAATCCGCTTTGCAAATGGCCCGTTGGCGGTCAGAAGAGGAGATCCGAGATACTCCGGGTGTAATGGTTGCAAGTGATCAAAAGTTAGAATGGCTTCTGCCTTGGTGGTGGTATCATTACCGCAAGCATAATTCCACTCCCGTTGTTTTTGCCGATTTTGGCATGTCCGCAACAGCCGCACAATGGTGCCGGCAAAGGGGAATGCTTATTGATTTGACGGCGCCACTCGATTTTTTGGTTCCTCAAGACAAGATTGCTCCCGAATTAGCGCAGCGTTGGCAGGCGCTTTTCCATAATAAAGAATTTTGGAATGTTCGCCGAATGTGCCTTAAAAAGCCTTTTGCCATGATCCAAAGCCCTTTTTCTCATACGCTTTGGACGGACTTGGACTGCGAGGTTAGGGGATCTGTTTATCCTTTATTTGAAACGTGCGATGACGAGATTGGCTTTTCCATTGCTCCACAGCCGGATTTTGCACTTAAAAACTACCTCAAGCAAGGGCTGTTGCAACCGGGCGAGAAGACGTATAATGCAGGCGTTATTGCCTTTCGCTATCAGTCTCCAGTCATGCTCAAGTGGACGCAGGCCGTTATAGAAAAAAACGCTTGTTTTCCCGGCGATTCGGATCTTTTAGCCGATTTAATCCGAACGGAAAAGATCGACGTATTCGAGCTTCCTCAAATTTATAACTGGCGCATGGCGCAAGGCCCCAATCCGGATGCCATTATTGTGCATTGGGTCGCTGATTGGGGAAAGCAGCATATTCTGGAAGAAATGAAGATGCTGCCTTTAGAGAATTTTAATCCCTCTTGAAAGAAGGGGGGACTTTAAGGCTTCACTGTTCGTCCTGCCCTAAGGTATAGCCTGGCCGGCCATCGAAGGCAAAAAGATATTCCGTTTGCGTGATGTCCATTCCCTTATCAGCCAAAGCACGCAATAAATCAATAATGGTAGGGTGCGTGACTTGGGCGCCTCCTTGAGCAGAAATAAAACGGCAGCGCCAGCTGTCGACGCAGCTTGTCTCCGGCATTTTCTCCGGCCAAACTTTGGCTCCGCGGTTGCTGATCATTTTTAAGGACAATGCAGAAGGGGAAGCGTCTTGCAAGATGCCGGCGAGCTTGTCTGCGTCTTCTTGCCATTGGATAAAGACATCTATGCCTAATAAGGTTTTTTGTATCGAAGAGCGATTGGAAGCGGGCTTGCCATGTTCAATGCGCTTAGCCGTCGTGTAATGCGCAGCAGGGAGAGTATCGGGTTTTTGCCCTAGGCGTTGAATGACTGCTTCGGCGAATTCTCTGGTTCCTACTTTTTGCCGGCTGGTTTTCTCTTTAAAAATATCATAGGTATGAATACCTTCTTCTAGCGTCTTTAGCCAGGCATTATGAATCAAAGCGGCTATTGCGGGTTGTTCAATATAAACGAGCATCTGAATAGCGGCTAAAAGCAGGCCTGATGGGTTGGCCAAATTCTGGCCTGCACGGCGAGGAGCCGAGCCATGGATGGCCTCAAACATAGCTCCCGAAGTTCCAATATTAGCCGATCCCGCCAAACCGACAGAACCGGCAATCTGAGCCGCGACATCAGATAAAATGTCTCCGTATAAATTAGGCATGACGATGACGTCAAAGGCTGTCGGCGTATCAGCCAATTTGGCAGCCCCGATGTCGACAATCCAATGCTCTTTCTCTATATGTGGATAATCTGTGCCGATCTCTTCGAAGATCTTATGGAATAAACCATCCGTTAATTTGAGAATGTTGTCTTTAGTAAAGCAAGTCACTTTTTTACGCTCATGCATTTGCGCATATTCAAAGGCATAGCGGATGATTTTTTCGCATCCTGGGCGTGTAATTGTCTTGAGCGCTTGATAAACGTCCGGCGTTTGACGGTATTCAATGCCTGTATAGAGATCCTCTTCATTTTCGCGGACAATGACGATATTCATGCCTGGATGCTTGGTCTCGACAAAAGGATAATACGCCACGCAAGGCCGGACGTTGGCATAAAGGCCGAGCGTTGTACGGACTGTTACGTTCAAGCTCTTAAAGCCCCCTCCTTGCGGCGTGGTAATGGGAGCTTTCAAAAAAGCTTTTGATTGACGAATGGTTTCCCATGTAGACGGATCGATGCCGGAAGGCTGCCCCCTTAAATAAACTTTTTCTCCAATTTCTACTTTTTTAATGTCTAAAGGGGCGCCAGCTGCAGTTAAAATATGCAAGGTAGCTGACATGATTTCAGGCCCGATCCCATCCCCTTCCGCTACTGTGATCGGTATTAAGTGTGCCGCCATACGTTGCTCCCTATAAAGATTCTTTTAAACAATCTATCTTGAGACTAATCTCTTCCTAGTTTAAAATCCACGCTTAATCCTCAATTTGATTACTATATTAGATTAGCATGTTAAAAGAAATATTTGATAAGCAGCGTATTTATACTCAACACTACTTTGAGTCTTTAAATTTGGAGCAAGTAGAAAAATTGATTGATATGTTGCTCGGTTGCAAAGGAATCATTTTTTTTACCGGCGTGGGAAAGAGCGGGCTCATTGCCAAAAAAATTGCCTTTACTATGGTTTCAACAGGGACACGAGCTCTTTACGTTTCTCCGATTGATGCTTTGCACGGAGATGTCGGTATGGTCTCCGGAAAAGATATTTTTATTATGCTGAGCAAAAGCGGCGAAAGCGATGAGTTGCTCAATTTAGTTCCCGCCATTCGCAATAAGGGGGCGACATTAGTGGGGGTTGTGTGCAATCCAAGCTCACGCTTGGGAGCTGCCTGCCATTATGCTTTGACACTGCCTTTTCAGTCCGAACTCTGCCCTTTCGATATGGCGCCTACCATGTCAACGACCTTTCAAATGTTGCTTGGGGATCTGCTCACCGTCGCTCTTATGCAACTTAAACATTTTAGCCTGGACGAATATGCCCTGAATCATCCTTCCGGACGCATTGGCAAACGCATTACCTTGAAAGTGAAGGATCTGATGTTGACCGGAATGCGCGTGCCTTTATGCCGTCCAGAAGATAAACTCGGATCAGCTCTCATTGAGTTATCTAATAAGCGCTGCGGATGCATCTTGGTAGCAGACGAAAATCAGAAGCTATTGGGCATTTTTACAGATGGCGATCTAAGGCGTACCTTGCAAAAATATGGCGGACAGGTACTTGATATGCGCATGCAAGACGTCATGACCCAGCATCCGCGCTGGATTGATCCTAACGTGCTGGCTTGGGATGCCATGAAGCTCATGGAAGCCGATTATCAAAAGCGCATCATGGTCTTACCCGTTATTGACGATCAATCTAAGGTCTTAGGCCTTTTACAAATGCACGATATTGTTCAAAGCGGGCTGTAATCTATACGAGAAAGATAAAAAGATCCTCTCTACGCATCTTCATTTTCTCCCTCTAACTGCCATTTTCTTAACTCTTCGTAAGAACGCTGGCTGAAATAAGGAAAAAATAAATCCGCTCCTTGGGCTTTTGCCGGCGGCTTGCGCAACTTGGCAAATCCTTTTTTTGAATAAATTAAAACTTTCTCCTTAGAATGAGGCTTTAGCCAAAAAGCTAATCCATACCTGCGGGCGTCTTCGCTATAGCGAAAGTGATCGATGGCGCTAAAGGGAATGGTCACTATCTTCTGGCCTTTGACATGAAAGGTTAAATAATCCAGCCCAACGGCTTGCAATTCATTGGGATGGGTCTGTAAAAGAGAGAGGCGCCGATAGGGAAGCAATCCAATGGCAATAAGGAAAAGGCTGCCGATAAAAATCCAAAAGCCCCACATTTGCAGCGTGTGAAGGCGTGCAAAAGCTCCCCAGTATATAAGTCCCAGCACTCCAATTAAAGCCAAGCTAAATCCTTGCCATAAAGCTCGCCTCATGAATGTTTCAGATAGGCTTGTGCGTAAAGTTAAGAAGTCTCTCATCGTTTAATAAAAGGTTATAAAGTGTTAAGGACTATTGTCGATTCATAATGGCCTAGATTCAAATTCTTTTTCTTAGGAAGCGGTCGATAGGAAAAACAATCTTGAATATAGATAATTAGCAATTCGATCACAGCCTCCTAAAGGCTACATTAAACGCATAATAGCCTATATTTGAGATTATTTTTCCTAGGGAAAAAGCCTCCCACATCCAATCGCTAGCGGTTTTAATGCATCCTCTTATAGGGTTGCTTGACGCTTAGATCAAAAATTGCTAAGTTAAAAAAACTTTAGTAAATTCTTGAGTTAGGAGTCAATCATGATATGTCCTCTATGTCCTTCAGCGGGTTTTATAGGAGGAATAATAGGCGGGTATTTGGGAGTCAATCCTCCTCAATCCGTTGGCGGCCGCTATTTGAGCATTTTAGCAACAGCTAATTTGGTTAGTCTGACGGTTATTGCGCTAAAAGCGCTAGCGAATATTTCTATGTGCAACGGCCCACTTTTGACCCTAACTAATATTTCTATTGTTTTGGCCAAAACGTTAGTCATGGGCGTGGCCTATTCGATTGCTGTTAATTATTTATTGAATCGCTTTGTATTTAATACGCGAGCTGCCGTTCTGCCTCAAGTTGTCTCTGCTCCTCCGCCTCAAAGAGAGGCTTCCACTCCTTCCGGCTGTTGCCATTGTCAATGCGCAAATAGGCAGCCTGAATCGACGAGGAATTAAAAGCTGGCTTCATCGTCCAAACGATTTTTACAATGAAGAGAGGAGGGGGAAAAGAACCCTCAGCGATTGCTTGGAAAAAATTCCCCATTCTTTCAGATTGCTTGTAAGAAACCTCTCCTTTCCTCTGTGATGCCTTCTTGCGGATTTGATCGTTAAATCCTTAATGGATCAGATAGGTTCTTAAGGATGAAATAACTTCGCATCCAGGCTTATTTCTAATTGGTGGCCTATTCTCATAGAAAAGAACGCGAATTTAGGCCATGAGCGGTTTTAATACACCCTAAGATTTCTATTTGATTTGTTTATTTTTAAGTTTGATTAATTGCGAAGACGCGTATAATTCTCTTTTTTATAAAAAATTCTAAGAGAGGATTTTGAAAGAAATGGGGCATATAAATATGTATGATCTTCTAATGATCATGACCTTTATTATTGGGTATATTGGGATTACAATTGAGCATGTCAGCAAAATTAATAAAACGTCGATTGCTCTCTTAATGGCCATCATTTGCTGGGCGCTGCAATTCACCAGTCAAGCTTTCAATCATGAAAGCAATCTGTCATTTCTTGGCGAACATTTGGCCAATATCAGTCAGATTATTTTTTTTCTGCTGGGTGCATTGACCATTGTTGAAATCATTAATGCCCATAAAGGCTTCCGCTTGATTTCCGACTATATCAATATTACTTCAAAGCGCAAGCTTTTGTGGATTGTCGGCTTTCTGACTTTCTTTTTATCCTGCATCTTGGACAACCTTACAACGACCATTATTATGGTCACACTGATGAGCAAGCTGATCGAAAAGGGAGAAGACAGGCTAATCATGGGAGGTGCCATTGTCATCGCTGCCAATGCAGGCGGAGCCTGGACACCTATTGGAGACGTTACGACGACTATGCTATGGATTGGCGGGCAATTATCGACCCTAAGAGTTATTTTAGATCTCTTTTTACCTAGCCTTACTTGCTTGGTCGTTTCGCTTTTCTGTTTAAGCTTTGCCTTGAAAGGTGACTTTACTCCCCCTTCCAACAAGAATGGAAAAGAAGAAATCGAGCCAATGGGGACTGTCATTTTCTGGCTGGGGGTAGCGTCCTTAATTTTTGTGCCTGTTTTCAAAATTCTCACCGGGCTGCCTCCCTTTATGGGGATGATCCTGGGGTTATCTATTATGTGGATTGTCACGGATGTCATTCATAAAGAATACGAAGAACGCTACCACTTGCGCGTTCCGCATGTCATGACTCAAATTGACGTGGCAGGCGTCTTATTCTTCTTGGGCATTTTGCTCAGCATTGATGCCCTGCACACAGCCGGTCTACTCGATGCCTTGGCAACTTGGATGAATAATACCATTTCCAACTCTCACCTGATTGCTGTGGCGATCGGATTGGCGTCAGCTGTTGTGGATAACGTGCCGTTGGTAGCTGCCGTCATGGGAATGTATGATCTGACCCAATATCCGACAGACTCAAGTTTTTGGGATTTGATTGCTTATTGTGCCGGAACGGGCGGAAGCATCTTGGTTATTGGCTCGGCTGCAGGTGTGGCGTTTATGGGGCTCGAAAAAGTAGACTTTTTCTGGTATTTCCGCCGCATTGGCATCCCAGCCTTTATCGGTTATTTAGCCGGAATAGGCATCTTTGAACTGATTAAGGGATAGAAAGGCAATGAGCAAGCGGCTCTGTTAAAGAGCGGCTTGCTGTCTATTCAAATCGCTAGTAAGCGCCATATGAGGATAACCACTTCTCAAATGTCAATTGAAGGCCTAACCTGTCGGTAAGCGTCTCTAACTTTTCTTTATATCTCTTAATAATGACATCTGCTTTAAAAGGTCCTTAAGCTTTTCTTCTAGTTCTTCCTGAAAAGAAAGAGAAAGAGGAAAAGTATTTATTGTTAAACTTTCCGATGGCACGAGCTGAAGAAAATCCATTATTGATAGGGAAATTGAAAAATTCCTTATCACTCCTAACGCTATTATTATTTTAATAGTTTAATGTTGGTTAAGTTAGTTTTTATTAATTAATTTTTATTAAATTTGTTGTGAGAGAAATGTAAAGATTTTCAATTTATAAATTGAATTTTGTTTTTTACATGCTTGAAAAGTTAAAGGAGTAGGAAAGAAGAGAAATGGATTTTTGTACAACGAGAGGCAAGCGGTTTTTATAGGCTATGAAGAGGATTTTTAACGATTAAGAGGGGGATTAACCCCTCTTAGGAAGGCCGTTTCACTGCTGGAACAGACGAGCGAACGTTGGAGCGATTCATCATCCACGCAAAAAAAAGATTCCAAGCCAGATAGAGAGCTAATCGAAAGGAACTTAGCTGTTCTCGAAAAGTCACTAACCAATTGGAGGGCGCTTGTCCATGCAGCCGATCTAAGCGCGCGAGCGTAAAGGCGTATTCTGCTTCTTCTAGTTGCTGTTTTCCAGAGATTCCTTCTTTTAAAAGCGGAGGAGACCACTGCTCGACTAAATACTGCTCCCATCCTTTCTGGAGCTGTTCTTTCTGCTCAGAGGGCGTGTGACCAAGCGGTTCTTTTAAATAATGCTCAATTAAAAAAGATTCGGTTGGAAAGAGCGCATAGTCCGGAGATTGATAAGAAGGATGACCATTTAAGCGGTTATCCAACGCAAAAGTGAGGGTAATTAAGGGAAGAAGCCAAGCTGCCTGTTTAGCCCCTTCGACTTTTAATAAGAGCAAGACGGCAATGACAACGGAAAAGCAGAGCCACGCTAGTTCGAAAGGAGGGACTTCCAAAAATAAAGCACGTAGGCCATCTTCTATTTTCTTTAAGGCCGGGCGAGTGGCGTACAGGTGAAGGGCTTGATAGTCCTCGAGGACTTTTTGCCGTTCTGCTTGCGGCAGGCGAGCAAATCGCTGAGCTTGCCGTTGAAGCTTGTCTTCTTGATGGAGCTGTTTTTTTACAATTTCGGAATTGCCCATCACATATTCATAAAGGAGCATTCTGGAGCGCAGGGAAAAATACTCTCCCATAAAAGGCTGAGTGGCATACCATAAAATGAGGCTAAAGGCCAGGCAGAGTTGAATAATGGCCAGTAAACGCTGTGGAAAGGGAATAAAGGTGCCGGGAGGAAGCTCTTTAGATCTTTTACGAGGCATAAGCGTCTAAATAAAAATTTTTAAATCTTAATTTATATACATGCCAGGACTTAAATATAGAAGGATTTTTTGATGGGAATCCATAAAAAGGCATGTCTATATATTAGGTTAAAAATAAAATAAAATCTTGATAAAAAGAGTTTGATTTGTTACTATAAATAATAAGTGGATGAGTAAAAGTTATTCAATTTTTTGTTGAATTATTTTTAAATTTAAAATAAATAGTTGAAAAATAATTCCATATATTATAATATAAATAATTGAGAGCGAAGTAGAGAAGATCTCTCTTCCTTCCTTAATCAAACCCGTTAATCCCCGTCAAAAATTTTTAATCATACAGTTTATCAGAGTTATCAAGCATCAAATCAAGCGTTTTGGTGTCTATGATTCTTCTTTTCCGTAAGGTGGCTTTTTAACTCTCGTTTCCTTTTGATTAAACGGATAGGACGAGCGAAGAAAGAAGAAGAGAATTCGCTTTAAATTGATCGTTTTTTTTCAATTTTTCTCTTCAAGCAAGGAACAATGCGAACAAAAAAACACCTCTTTAATGACTTGTGGATGGATTATTAGAAAAAATGGAAAAAAGAGGTTGCGATAAATCGCCTATTTTTTGTATGTTTGTAACTTCTTACGAACGAAACGCGTAAAAAACAAGCGAATCAAGCGTAAGAAATAGCGAGCGCCACTGAGCGTCGCAAAGAGTGTTTTGACAGTATAAGAGAGACAATGTGCAAGCATAATAAATAGAGCTTGTGTGGGACAGGTTTACCTGTCTTACATATAAAGCACCGCTTTAAGCGGTGCAAAATAAACAACTCAGATTTTCAAGAGTTTTTTTTCTGTGAGAATTTGATCTTGGTTCAGATTGAATGCTGACGGCGTGGATG